>NZ_JBJMLX010000544.1:0-8302 GCF_045805085.1 Niastella sp. | reverse complement strand
TGCGCATAATAGTTTTCGCCATTTGAAAAAAGAATGTCCTTGGCCCTTCCGGTAATGTACAGGCAACCATTCCGTAAAAAACCAAGATCGCCCGTCTTAAGCCACCCGTCTTCCGTTATTGTTTGTTGCGTTGCCGATGCATTATTATAATAACCGGCAGCCACATTATCTCCTTTGATCTGGATATACCCGATGATCTCCTCTGACATTTCTTTATTGTCCTCATCAGCAATCCTTAGCAGGCAATCATTTATCGGTTCCCCAACATTCACAAAAGTGGCGGAATGCTCCTCGCCTGTAGCGATTAGCCGGATCCTGGCGCCCGTTTGCAATTGATTCCTGCTAAGCGCCAGCGATTCCACCTCATTGTCCAATCCGGAAATGGACACAGCCAGACTTGCTTCTGCCAGTCCATATACGGGGCACATGGCGTTGCTCTTCAATCCATATTTTGATAATTGGTGCAGGAAATTCCGGCATATACTTTCGGATATAGGTTCTGCACCATTGTATAACAACCTGACGGATCGCAAATCCCAATCATACTGCCCGGAAACAACATTACAATGCCTCATCAGGTATTCATAACCGAAATTGGGAGCACACAGAATAGTCGCTTTATGCCCGGTTGCCTTATCCAGCCAGAGTGAAGGCCTGCGCACAAAAAGAGCGGGCGGCATGAGATAGTGATCCATGGCACTGAACAAGGGGTTGATGTGAAAACCGATGAGACCCATATCATGTGTCAGTGGCATCCAGCTCAGCATGGAGTCTTCTTTGCTATAGTTGGCAGCAGCACTGATGGCCCGAACATTTGTGAGAAGATTTTTGTGCGTAAGCATCACGCCTTTAGGGGCACCGGTAGATCCCGAAGAGAACTGTACGAAGGCAATATCGTTTTCATCAGCCTTATAAATCTCTCCATATCCGTTAGAAGAGAACAGGTCTGCTTCATTGATCATTTTCTTTCCAATGACAGCAAACAGGCTTTCTAATCCCTGCTGTTGTGCAAATGCGCCCATTTGGAAAAGATTGTCGGAGGAAATGATCAGGAAAGGATTTTTCAGAAGAGGCCATATGTTAAATAGCTTTTGTTTATGATCATCGTTCCTGCCAATTGCCAGTGGCACAGGAACGATACCTCCCAGGATACAGGCCCAGAAAACAATGACAAAGGTCCTGTTGTCTTCAATTTGAAAGACCAATTCATCTTTTGGCCTCAATCCCTGGCTTTGAAGAAATGACAATGCGCTTATCGCGGAGTCATACAATTCGCTATAAGGCAGCACTACTTCCTTTGCACCTGCTTCAATAAAGGTTACCCCTGTGCCGGTCAGCTTTTTTCTTTCCTGCAACAGCTCCGTAAGGGTACTATAAATGGCCGTCATCGTATGAATCTCTTATTGTGCGATTAATGATCTTTAAGATTGGATCCATTTCATCATGCAGGAAGAAATGCCCTCCTTCAAAGTAATGCAACGTGCAGCCCTTCGTGGTATGAAATTTCCATCCATCGCATTGTTCGGGCGTCTGGTCATCTTTTTTACCAAGAAAGACGGTAATTGGAATATTCAATGGATAGATGACGCCTTTGTTTGTTGTGGTTTGCGCCATTTTGAAATCGCTTCTCAGGATGGGAAGGAAGATACCGGCTAGTTCCGGGCTTTCAAAAAACTCTGGCGGCGTACCGCCCAGGTGGATCAGCTCCCTTTCAAATTCCTCATCATCCATCAAATGGTATTTCTTTTCATCTTCCCTTTCTATGTGGGGAGCGCTCTTTCCGGAGAAGAAGATATGTACAGGAGCCGGGAGCCCGTTTGCCCTGATCCTCTGGGCCAACTCATAGGAGATGAGCCCTCCCATACTATGCCCGAACAAGGCATATGGAGCATCGGCCAGATCTTTCTTTATTATCTTATATACATCCTGTACCGCCTCGGAAAGATCCTGGTATAATGATTCGCCGATACGTCTGCCCTTTCCTGCCAATTCAATTGTTACCAATTCGATATCGGCTCCAAGGTGCTGCTTCCATCTGTTGTAAATGGATGCGGACCCTCCGGCATATGGCAAACAGAATAATTTTGTCTTACGCATGTTGCCCTTTCCTGTTATAATTCGAAACCGTCATTGAATTCTACTCTCCAGGCCAGCTGAGAAAGTACTTTGTCGTCATTCAACCGGTATTTTAACATTTTATGCGATTCCAGTTCTTTCCATATGCGATCGAGATGCGACTGGTCAGCCGGAGTTAAGAAAAATACGGCGGCAGTCAATCTGGTTAAAAGATTCTCATATGGTATTTCCCATGCAAGAACGGCGCCCTGCGCTTTCAGCTGATCCAAATGATCCTTTACGGATATGATTTCCGGAACATTTCCGACTTTTGACATTTTACTACATTATAGGATTGAAAAAAAGGAATATCTATTTAAATGTTCATCAGATCATCCGACAGAACGGAGATCAATATTCTTTTTATTATTGCCGGTTCTTTTACTAAATACGGATTGAAGGATCGGAGAATTCACTGCTTTTAAAAATGATTTTCTCTGTCTTCTCATAGAGGGCGCCTCCGCTCCAAACATAGTTGACCTTTCCCCAGTTCATCGCCGATGAAACATCCGGGAAAAAGCCCTTCCCATTGTGATTAGCGCTGGTATTACACAGTAGCGGAATGCCGCTGAGCTTCTTGTATTCGCTCAGCAAACGGAACATCACCGGGTTCTCCGATTCATTCACGGTCTGTAGCCTGGCCGTTCCATCCAGGTGGCAAACGGCGGGAATGCGTTCTTTCCATTCCGGCTTCACCTGATGATCGAAAAGCATGTAAGGGTCCCTGATACCAGGCTCGAATATGTCTTTTGCATCTTCTTCCAGGCAGATGGGCGCTACGGGACGATAATCTTCCCTGTGTTTTATATGATTCAAGACCTGCTTCATTTGAGCTGGCGTTGCCGGAGACAGGATGCTTCTGTTGCCTAGGGCGCGAGGCCCCAGTTCGGCGCGTTCATTCAGAAATACGACGGGCTCGTTTTCAAGGAACAGCAACAGCGCCAGGGCATCGATCGTTACCGGCTTTTTGGACCAACCGCTGACAGCAGCATCATTAATGACCGATGGCCCGGAGAATACATCCCAATTCAGGCAATTGACGCCTGTTTCATGGATCATTTCACAACATGCTGTACCGATAGCGCTGCCGGCATCGTTTGGAAAAGGAGGTATCCAAACGGTTGCAAACACGCCTGAATTGCGGATGGCGCTGTTCCATTTTATATTCAATGCACTACCGCCGGCAAAACAAAGGTTCCTTGTTCTGTCTTCTCTTTTTTTAACTTTTGCTACCAATGCACTCACAAGCAGTTGCTCTATATAAACGTGAAAAGTATGTAAGATATCTTCAGGCCTGTATTGGAGATGTTTGGTCTTTTTGATAAACTCTCTCGCAAAGTCGCGGGCAAAATCCATACCCCGGTGTGCATACTCTTTATAAATGCTGCCGAACACGGGTATCATTTCTTTTATGTAAACGCCTTTTGCTATATACGCCATCACCTTCCCGGCGATATTCAGTTCGTCGGTCACAACTTCTTTATTTACTTTAAAAGGCCCGAAATGTTGGGCAAAGATGCCATAGATATTGCCGATGATGGGGAATAATGCGCCGAGGTTCTCTACTTTATTGGTGCTGGAATAATAATAAAACAACTGTGGATACATGCCGCCGTCCCAGATCAGAATGTAGCTGTCTACTCCCGCTTTTGCCATGGGGCTTGTACAATAGGCAGCGGCTATATGACCCGACACATGGAGATAACTGTTATATTTTTCCCTGTTTTCCGATTGCAGTTCAAAATGTACGGGCTGCATTACATTTTCTTTCACGATGAAACTGCCGTATCCTGCTAAATCAACCGGGATGTTCCCCTTGCCCAGATCGATGAATACGGGTTCGTGCGGCGTCCAACCATCAATCACCCATTTATCAACCCGATCGAAATCATATCCGTGAAGGGAAAATATTTCTCTCACCTGGTCCATGCTGATATTGAAAGGGCTGTATCTCGGTGAATTATTCAGCTTCTCCATCTCATAACAGAAAACAAGCTGATTGCCATCGATCAGCGCGATCGATCCATCATGCGTAAGTTTGAATCCGCAAATTGTCATATAAATGAGATTGATTTTAGTTTGAATTGCTAACCGACAACAAGAACCGAAAGGGAAATAGCTATCGCTAAGGCAAGTAACAAAACTTACAATCACGGGCTTAAAAACAAATCAATTAGAATGAAGTTTGGTTAGACCTGGCTGGAAATATCTCATAGCATGATTAAAGGATCAGGCTTATAGAATTTCCGTAGAAGTTTTTCAAGGTATGTGGAATCAAAAAAATGTATGACAAAATAAGACTTAAAAACGGAACGATATTTAGCAATAATCACATTTCTCTTTTCGGTTTTTACTAAAGAACCGGTGTAATTGATCTATGAATTCAAGCACATTACTTTCTTTGCTGATAAGCATTACGTTAGGAAAATTGATGAAAACAAGAGAAAGGAAAAGAAAGGCGCTACTTCCCGATACAAAACTTACTAAAGATATAATCAAGCTGATCTTCAGTTGTGACCTGGCCCGTAATCTCGCCCAAATAGTGTAAGCATCGGCGAATGTCGAGCGCAATCAGGTCACTGGGAATATTGTTATCCAAACCATTGCGAATATCTATCAGCGATTGTAACACTTCCTGCAAGGCATGAAAGTGACGGGCATTGGTTATAATGGTATCTTCTGTGGTAACCTTGCCCTGTAGTACCAGGTCTACTAGTTTTTCTTTTAGTACTTCGGTATGACGGTTTTCTTTGGCGGAGATGTATATGATGCCGGGGATGCTGCTGAATTTATCGCGCAGAGTATCGTCGGAAGAAGCATCAGCTTTATTCCCGACCAGTACGAATTTCAGCTTTTTGTTGTTGAACTCATTTATGGTTGATTGTAAATCTGCAGCGGTAATTTCATTTACATCAAACAAATATATCACCACATCGGCCTGTTGCATTTTGGCCAGGGCCTTTTCCATGCCAATGCTTTCAATTACATCATGGGTATGTTCGCGAATACCGGCAGTGTCGATAAGCCGGAACAGGATGCCATCGATGTTCAGCACTTCTTCGATGGTGTCGCGGGTAGTACCGGCAATATCGCTTACAATGGCACGGTTTTCATTGAGCAGGGCATTCAACAGGGTCGATTTTCCGGCATTGGGTTTACCAATGATGGCTACGCTCACCCCATTTTTGATCACGTTGCCTAACTGAAAGGAGGACGCCAGCTGTTGCGTGGTTTGCTGTACTTCGGTCAACAACTCATACAGCTGGGTGCGATCGGCAAATTCCACATCTTCCTGCGAAAAATCGAGTTCCAGTTCTATGAGGGCGGAGAACTTGATCAACCGCTCCCGCAGGCTGCTCAACCGTTCTGAAAAGCCGCCGCGGATGTTGTGCAGGGCTGTTTTTCTGGAAGCCTCGGTATTGCTGGCAATGAGGTCGGCCACGGCTTCTGCCTGCGCCAGATCGAGCTTGCCATTTAAAAAGGCGCGTTGGGTATATTCGCCTGGTTTGGCCAGCCGGGCACCCTGGTTTACGCAGGCCTGCATGATCTGCTGTAATACGTAGGGGGAACCATGGCCTGAGATCTCTATCACATCTTCACCCGTGTACGATTTTGGGCCTTTAAACAGCGATATCACCACTTCGTCCAGCACCTTTCCATTTTCTTTTAAATAGCCTACATGCAAGGTATGCGAGGGCGCCTGGGTAAGGTCTTTGGACGGGAACAACCGGTTCACAATGTCAATGGACTGCCCCCCGCTTAAACGTATAACGCCAATAGCCCCTATTCCCTGGGCGGTTGCCAGTGCTACAATAGTATCATCCCAGCCGATTGCTTTTCCGTGCATATATTCCTTTTAAACGAGGGCAAAAATACGATTAAAAGACAATGGGCAGTAGGCGGCAGGCAGTAGGATGTTCCAAACCTTTAACCAAAAACCCATTTCCTTTAAAAAAAGGCGAGCCCCACCTGAGGCCCGCCTTGTAAAGCAACGCGACTTACAATACTACCCTACTCATTTGCCAGCCTGAACACTATAGGCTGTTTCTTGTATGATTTTACCTTGTTGCCATTTTGAATGGCCGGTGTCCATTTACCACTTTTCTTTATTACCCGCACGGCTTCAGCACGTAACTCGTCGGGACCGCTCACCGCTATCACATCACTTACATTGCCATCTTTATCTACAATGAACTGTACTACCACCGGCCCTTGAATTTCCCGCTCAACAGCCTGCTCAGGGTAACGTACGTTCCTGTTAAGGAATCGTTGCCAGGCCATTGCGCCACCGGGATACTCCGATTCAAATTGCACAGAAATAAAGATGCCGTCCATACCATCATCATCTTTTTTGGGCAATTCAATTACTTTTCCGTCACGATCACCAGGAGGCGCAATCACCATATCTCCCTCTTTTACCCCACCCTTGGTCTCAAGACCGATCTTTACATCTTCCTGTGCTTCCACAGGTGGCATTTCATCTTTTGTAACCTGTTCATCAGGAACAATTCTGGGCGGAGTAACTTTCAGTGTTTGTACCTGCACAGGCGGAGGCGGTGTCTTTAACCGTGGAGGTGGAGGCAATTCTGCTGGCTTCTCGGGTGTTTTTACAGAACTCAACGTAACTTCCCTTGTATCAAACACCGGATCGATTGTTGTTTTTTTACCGGCAAAGGCAAAACCGATAAACAACATACAGATCATCGATAACATAACAGTAATGGACACTGTTAATCGTTTGCGATAATTACGGCGCAGATCATAAGCGCCATATTCCTTATTACGTCCTTCGAATAAAATATCAAGAACATCTGCTGTTAGAATGGATGAAATTTCCATGGCTATCATTTATTACTAAGATGCATACCCTAACAAATTCCATAATGTAAAAATGAAAACCAACACATCAATCTACATCGTACAGGCACCTATATAAATAGAAAATCCCCTCCATAATGGAGAGGATCTTCATTGCCCATTGGGAATCTTACCCTTCCGTCTCAAGACGGAATATGATCGGTTGTTTTTTGATCGATTTTACCTGGCGGCCATTTTGTATAGCCGGTGTCCATTTACCACTCTTCTTAATTACGCGTACCGCTTCTGCATAATGTTCCGGTGGCCCACTGACAGCTTGTACGTCGCTTACATTTCCATCTCTGTCAACAATGAATTGTACTACTACCGTACCCTGTATCTGGTTATCCATGGCTTCCTGTGAAAAACGAAGGTTCCTTTCAAGGAAACGTTTCCAGGCAGAGAAACCACCGGGATAATCAGACTCAATTTCAACCTTGGTAAATGTTTTGTCAATATCATCATCATCCTTCTTCGGGGCTACTATCACGCCTGTAGTACCTGCATCAATCGGTGGGGCTACGATGTCTTGATCTTTCACCCCTTCCTGGTTGTAAGTAGCGATCCTGGTGTCTTCGAGCTTATCCACTTCCGGAGGCTTCTCGTCTTCTTTAACATCTTCATCGCGGATAATTCTGGGCGGGGTGAACTGGGTCATTTGCACTTTTACTTCTGGTTGTTTGAGAGGCGGCGGTGGTGGAGGTGGCTCTGGTCTTTCCTCATTAATGTTTTTCAGTTCCAGATCAGGTGGAAGGATCACCTGTGTAACCTTTTGTTTCTTTTCACCGGCAAAGACAAACCCGATGCCTAATAAGAGTGAGACCGACAACATAACAGCAATGGACACTGTTAAACGCCGGCCATAGGTGCGTCGCAGATCATAAGCACCATACGCTTTGTTGCGCCCCTCGAATATGATATCGAGGATGTCTGCGGTTAGAATGGTTGAACTTTCCATGGCTATACTTTATTACTTAGATGCATAACCTAAGAGTTTCCATAATAAATTACAGGCAATTGATTTTTCAAAGCAAGTGTAGATAAAAAAGCAATATTAATGAGTTGACGAGTTAACAAGTTAACTCGTCAACTCATTAATATTGCTCAAAAACAAAAAAGTCCCCTCCATAATGGAGAGGACTTAAATATTTTACTAAACTAGGTTTAGAATTATCCTTCTGATTCGAGACGGAACACGATCGGTTGCTTCTTGTACGATTTAACCTGGCGACCGTTTTGTACAGCTGGTGTCCATTTACCACTCTTCTTGATAACCCGAACAGCTTCCGCACGTAATTCGTTCGGTCCGCTGATGGCTTCAACATCACTC
>NZ_JBJMLX010000543.1:0-7388 GCF_045805085.1 Niastella sp. | reverse complement strand
TAATTATCCCGCATTTCTGGAAAACTGCAGATGGTAGCCGCATTAGACATTGGGGTAATGGTAGCAATTTTTTTATCATGTAACAACGGCCTGATCAATTTTGATAACCAGCCCGCGGGAATCTCAATGTCGCTATTGAGCAATACAATAATCTCCTGGCTGCAGGCACTGAAAAGTTTGTTAACGGTGCGGGTAAAGCCGAGGTTATGGGTATTTCTTGTTACTACGAGATCCTTATAGGTGTCTTGCGCCTCCTTTAAATAGGCCACTGTGTTTTCGTCGGGGCTGCAATCATCTATTATGTGTAATTTAAACGGAACGTCACTGCGTTCATAAAGTTGTGGAATAAGCTTTCTCAGGTACTGAATTCCGTTATATACAGGTAAAATAATATCTACCTTGGTGTCGGTATTAACCGGGGCGATGTATTGTTGCTTCAGGTCAATAAGCTCTTTCGTAAACTCTTCAAAAACATCTTTCTTTATCGTATTATATAGGAGCACTTCCGATAAGGGGATCTCATATCGATCCGTTACCGCTTCAGCTTCTTTTAAAGGGCTTTTGTGATAATCCAATCTGAAATAAGAACCATTGGCTATTGATTTAATAATGGCCCTTTTATTTCCCAATCCTTCTTCCTTAAGAACAGAGGTCAATATACTCTTCGGAGTTGTATTCAGCTTCTTCAGGATATTAAATAGGTATAATACGGCATAGGCTTTATGTACCTTTTTAAGTTCAATAATCCCTGCGGTAAACTGAATATTCGATTCTGAGATATCAAGCCGCAGCTTTTGACAATCCCATGGAACTTTAATAAGACCGAACAGACGGCCTTTTTCGTAAAACAATTTCCAGTGATGTAATTCGGAATATCCTGAGCCAAAATCGAAGTATACTTTAGGCAAAAGAATTTCGCCTTTTATCAGTTTAAATTCATAATTTATTACGTACCAACCGGCTTTAAATAATTTCTTATGTGATATTATCTCAAAAAAAGGATCATTGTCAAGCGATTCGTATAATTGTTCTGATTCAACTTGTGAACTAATAAGGTTATTACTTGGTAGAGTTTTAGTATTTAATTTTTTCGAGATCATTATTTTAGGAGGCTTAAGATTTAAACTATTAGTCTAAGCATATCTTCTAGTAACGAAATATCGATCTGCCATTTATATTCATGTTGGTGTCCATCGGCAGAGGTCGTTTTAAATATTAAAGGAAGATATTTACAGCCTTTGTTCAAGGCAATCGTTGCAAAACATGGATTTAAATATTTATCGGGAAGCATTTCGATAATATATGTATCAGGTCTGCAATACAAAGCGTTTGACAGGTTGGCCCCGTGCGGCGAAATTATAACATCAGCTGAATAAAATTTATTGGCCTGCTCCTGAATGTTGTGGTTTCCAGTGATGAAAATTTCCGCATTAAAGCGGTTTTCCAATACCTCAATTAATTCCTTTTCGTTGGTAATGGTTCTGTTCTTTGTGTCTTGCCGGGAGCAATACACTATCTTTTTACTTTGATTGTTATTGGTGCCGTTTGGGTGGTAAATATTTTCGCTGAAATATTTGTCGCCGAAATTCAAAATAAAGGGAGAGATGTTAAACGAAAACTCACCACCGATCATGGATGGGTAAATAACCTTTTCGGCAAAATACAGATCTTCCTGTATGGTCAGGAACTGCACATCGTTTTCCAGGTCTATTTTTAATACTTTTAAATAATCCATCGCAAAAGCAGGTAAGCCTTGAGGTAATAAAAGCTTGGTATTATTGCGAACTGATTTTAATGAAAGAAACAACGCCAGTGAAGGAAGGCATTGAATAGTCCAGTGATAGTAATTCTGATAATCATGGTTATAGGCCATGAAGTAAGTAAAATCGGGATTTAATTTATGTGCTTTCTCCCGCTTTTTTTTGAATAACTGATCCATCAGCTCTGCCGGTTTAAGATAGGCAGACTGCATAACGTGGGTTTGGTTATTGTCAAAAACAAATGCCCACCTTGAATCGATATATTGATTAGTAAACAATACTGCTCTAACAGGCGTTGTATTTAGCGTTATATCAATTTGAAACGTTTGTTTTAAATTGTCTATCTGTTGTAAATATTCAGCACTATTTCCACCGTCCGTAAAGGCCGCTAATTCTATTACCGGCCGTTCGTTATAGATGTTGATTTCCATTTTTCCCTAAAGAAATTAAAATGAGACTTGCCTGGTATTATTTTTCTCTTTTTCTGAAAAGCTTTTCCATTATGGTGCCCCAAATACTCCGGGTTTCATAAGTACGTCTGTACCAATCTACGTCATTTTGAAGTTTGCTGATATCGCCCAGCAATTTATTTATTAATTGTCTGTTCCCTTCTGCAGTTTCCTGAAACTCACGGGTATTGGCCTCAAACATGCTAATGGCAATATTTTTTTGTTCCAATTGCTTTTTTAACTCTTCAATTTCCGCAGCCTGCTCTTTTATGGTTTCTTTTTTTTCTGCCAGCTCAATTTCAATAAAACTCCTGATCTGATCAAGGTTCTGCCTTATCAGATCATGGCTCATGACCCCGTTGAGTTGCTTCTCCATGATAATAATCAATTTAATTAGGCATTTACCAGGGCCGGCTTTAGATAGTTATTATTTTCAATATGATTGCCGGCATACAAATGCCTGTACCGGGTAAAGGTATGATTTACATTAAATGATTCTTTACCATGAAGGGCAGAAAATTCTCCCATAATGTTAAGCATGCTGGTATTGTTATAATACTGCAGCAGTTTTACAATTGCCTCAGAATGGTGCTTAAACAGGTCGCCATTTAAACATGATTTAACCAGATCCCTATTTCCTACGCTGTCTGTTAATAGAACAGGCTTTCTTAATGCCAGGGCTTCCAGCACGGCATAAGGCAAACCTTCAAAGTTGGCTGTTGATAAATACACATTGGCTGAGGAAATCAAGCGAGCTACTTCCTCGCCAGGTAACCAACCGGTTATTGTTATGTTAGAAGAAGTTAATAATGCTCTTTCGGGCCCATCACCTATCCAAATGAATTCGAATTGGTTAAATTCCTGAAAATATTGGGCAATATTATTGAATAAGGCGGGGTTTTTTTGATTGATGATACGGCCGCTGGTTACAATACAGAACTTATTGTTGGAAGGTTCTGTTTCGTAATGGCTAAACCGGTCGAATTTGATGCCATTGTTAATAGTAATAGCCTGAATGCCAGCCTTTTCGTATTCTTCCTGTTCTGATGGAGAGCAGCAAACCACCTGGCCGCCAAAATTATTGCCCAGGCGTTCGAGTTGTTTGTACAAGAAGTTTGACATTTTACTGGTGCTCACCAGGAAGGGAGCGCCATTAGGTGTATAAATTACATTATCGATGCCCAGCACCTTACATACAATTCTACCAATAAATCCACTTTTTGAGGAGTGTAAATGAACGGCGTCGATCTGTTGTTGCTTTTTCAGCCGTTTTAAAACTTTATATAATTCAAAAAACGCCGCGAAATCTTTCGATACCTTAATGCTTCGTTGGGCTGAATGCCACCGCACAAAACGGGCATTGGTTCGGGCAAACTGTTTTCTAATATCAGTAAATCTTGTTACATGGGCTCTTTCGCCATGAACAATAATATGCTCATCATCAGGCATATTTTCAACCACAGATTTAACAAAAACTACGATCCCCCCCGCAAAAGCCTCCGCCACATGTACAATTTTCATAATAAATGGATTTAATGGTAACAGCAACTCATTTGTCTTCAGGTGCTTATGCAAAAACAAGCCCTGTATTTATCATATGGCATTTGATCAGTATTATTATACTCCATACAAAACCCTTTTCATGGCAAAAACCAGGTTGTATGGAATAATTAAGAGCAACCTCAATTTTAAAACCCCCAAATAACGTAAAACCCTATTCCTTCCGTATTCTCTTACGACTTTAATCCTGCTATTCAGCTGCTTTTTTCTGGAATTCAGCGAAATACCTTTATGATTTATTTCGCAGGTCACCAGGTATTCGGGTATAATGGCACATTCACCCTTCAACAGGAACTGGTAGAAAAAGCCATAATCCTCGGCATCAGGATAGGTTTCGGGGTACAGTTTGTTCTCTTTCATAGCATCGCACCGCCACATTACGGTAGGATGGATGAAAATATTCCTAAAATACATACCCCTTTTTATCTGTTTTTGTTGGGTAGGGGTAATATATTTAAATGCTACGTTGGTAGTAAAGTCTTTGAATATGCACCAGCTGCCAACCAGGTCTATTTGTGGATGTTCCTGTAAAAAAGTTACCTGACGGTAAAATCTTTCCGGCGTACAAATGTCACCACAATCGAGCCGGGCAACAAAACTTGCCTTGTTTTGCTGCATGATCCATTGAAGCCCGGTGTTTAAGGCAATTGTAATTCCTTTATTATAAGGCAATTGTATAATCTCTACAGATATATTTTTTGAGATCTGCCTGTACACGTCTTCCAGGGTAACAGGATGGGTGCTGCCGTCGTCAACAATTACTACAGCATATTTGTCTGCATCATATAGTACACTTTGCAATGAATGAAGCAGCCCCGGTAGATTATTATAAAAGGGTATTAACAGGTAAAAATCAATTTTTTGGGGACAAGACTTCATTTCTAATTGTGGTTATGCGAAATCTAACCTCTCAGCCAGTAGTTTTTAATAATTCTGCAAATGTAAACGCATTTTTAAACATTTATCTGCTAAAGGAGTGTAAAAATGCACAAAAACGTTGCTTCACTTCAGCATAAAAAAGTTAAAAAAATAGATGCTTTAGCCGATAAGTGTGCAGTTTTAGCAATAAGCGTGTAGTTTTAAGGAATTTTCGTGAAAGAGGTTGATATAAAAGAAAATAGGAAAATTATTTTAAACCTTTTTTGATGCAACCTTTCTTAAGTTTGCATTGTCAATGGTGGGATTTTACCAATTCTAAAAATTTGTTTTAACATTCATGTTTAGGGGTTTAAGCGATTTTGTTGTTTTAATATTAAATGCGATGTTAAAGTGTGTGTGAGGTACTAATACGGCATTAATTTCGTTAACAAAGTCCTTGAAGAAACCATAATACCTGTGCTATGATCGAGCAACCCGAAAATTTAGTATATAAGAGAGTCAAGTTTTTTACAGAACAGACGCCCTCGCTAAGGCTGTATTTGGAGCGCAAGCATGGATATTTTGTTGCCAAGCGTTGTTTTGATATAGTTACATCACTGATGATCATTGTGTTGGTTCTTTCCTGGTTATTACCCATCTTAATGGTGCTTATAAAATTGGATTCAAGAGGCCCGGTGCTTTTTAAACAAAAGCGTGTTGGGTTTCTGGGACGGGTATTTTGGTGTTATAAGCTGCGTACGATGTGCATTAACCGGGAAGCTGATATTCGTCAGGCCAGTGAAGATGATCCCCGCATTACCCGCATAGGTAAATTTTTACGGGTTACCGGTTTGGATGAATTCCCCCAGTTCTTCAATGTTTTAATGGGCCAGATGAGCATTGTTGGTCCACGTCCGCATATGAACGCAGACTGCAATAAATTCGCCAACGCTGTTAGCGGCTATAAATTCAGAAACCTGGTAAAACCCGGTATCACCGGTTTGGCCCAGATCAAAGGCTATCGCGGTCCTACCAAAGATTTTGAAAGCATTTTTCACCGTTACCAGTTTGATGCTTTTTATGTTCGTAATGCAAACTTCTGGTTAGATGCACGGATTGTTCGAAAAACAATCGCCCAGATCATCGGTGAAGTTTTTGCCAGGGTCTTAAAAAGCAAAAGCGGGAATAAAGTTTCTACCGAAGAGTGGAACACGTCTTCGCTTAAAACGATCCAGAACTAGTTGAACGATTCTACTATTGCTTGCCATTTTTTATCTTTTGCCATCGATTGCTACTTCTTTCACCCACCCCAACTTTCTCTATCAAGATTCCTGTAGGTTATAGCTTCCGCCACATGTTCGGTTAAAATAATTTCACTACCCGCCAGATCTGCCACAGTACGACTTACTTTTAAAATACGATCATACGCCCGCGCCGATAAATTGAGTTTGGTCATCGCAGCTTTTAACAGGTTTAGCGCCGCTGCATCAGGCGTGCATACTTCTTTCAACAGCTTACTGTTTATTTGAGCATTGCAATAAATACCGGCATTATTCTTATAACGCTGCGTTTGTATGGCCCGGGCTTCTATCACTCTTGCCCGAATGGCCGAGGAGGGTTCTGCCTGTCTGGGTCTGCTTAAATCGTTGAAGGGCACAGGCGTTACTTCCACATGCAGGTCTATACGATCCAGTAAGGGCCCCGAAATTTTATTCAGGTATTTATGAACGAGACCGGGTGCACAGGTACATTCTTTTTCGGGATGGTTGTAAAAGCCACAGGGGCAGGGATTCATCGCCGATATTAACATAAAACTGGCCGGAAAGTCAATGGCCACCCTGGCCCGGCTTATGCTTACGCGCCGTTCTTCCAACGGCTGCCGCATCACTTCCAGCACACTGCGTTTGAATTCGGGCAATTCATCGAGGAACAAAACACCATTATGGGCTAGCGAAATTTCGCCAGGCTGGGGTAAACTGCCGCCACCAACCAGCGCCACATCACTGATAGTATGATGCGGCGAACGGAACGGTCTTTTCGCTATGAGAGTTGCATGCGCTGGCAGCTTGCCTGCTACGGAATGTATTTTAGTGGTTTCCAACGCTTCTTTTAATGACAGGGGCGGCAGAATGGTTGACAGGCGTTTAGCCAGCATGGTTTTGCCCGATCCGGGTGGCCCAATGAGAATGGCGTTATGACCGCCGGCAGCTGTTATCTCAAGCGCCCGCTTAATGTTTTCCTGCCCTTTTACTTCACTGAAATCATGCTCAAAATCTTCCTGGGCATCAAAAAATTCTTCCCTTGTATTTATTGCTACCGGTTGTATGCTTAATTCATCATTCATGAACTTTATCAGCTCGGTAAGGTGTTCAATGCCATATACCGGTAATGCATTCACCATGCCCGCTTCGCGACAATTTTGTTTTGGTACTATCAGCCCTTTAAAGCCTTCTTTACGGGCGGTAATGGCAATTGGCAGGGCGCCTTTTATGGGATGAATCGTTCCATCGAGATTGAGCTCACCCATAATTACATAATCTTTTAATCTTTGCGGATCAATCAGCTGGTTATTGGCTGCAAGTATGCCAATGGCTATGGCGAGGTCGAAGGAGGAACCGCTTTTCTTTATATCGGCCGGCGCCAGGTTTATGACCAGTTTGGTGCGGGGCATTTGGTAGCCGATGGTCTTTATGGCGCTTTCTACCCGTTGCAGACTTTCTTTTACCGCATTATCAGGCAACCCCACAATGAAGTAATGTAC
>NZ_JBJMLX010000542.1:0-10114 GCF_045805085.1 Niastella sp. | reverse complement strand
TGCCTTTGAGGCTGCAGAAAAGAATGGTAAGGCTGCCGATCTGCAACGGGAGTTGGAGGAATTATTTAATAAAGAGAATAGAAGCGGTAATGCAAATACAACATCTATACCGGCTACGTTTTTACTGGTAAAGGCGGTGAAGTAAGTTTATACTATATAATCATAAATAAAAAAGAGGACGTCTCAAATTTGAGACGCCCTCTTTTTTTGAGCGGAAGACGAGATTCGAACTCGCGACCTGAGGCTTGGGAAGCATCCACTCTACCAACTGAGCTACTTCCGCATATAGCTAAGTTAATTAAAAATTATATGCAACGGTAAAATTACCACAAAGGTTTTCCCTGATAGTAGTCAAGGATCTTTGTACGCAAAACATAATCGTAACGGGCGATAATGAGGTTTACATTGGCGCGGTCGTAGTTGTTTTTGGCAATGAGATAGTCAACCGAGGTAGCGGCACCATTATTGAACCGCACTTCGGCAGCCCGGAACGATTCGGCATAGGCAGCCACCTGTTCAAGCAATGCCTCGTATTTGTTCTTTGCCGCCGTCATGTTAAAATAATCCTGTTCTATATTTTGCTTTAACTGTATTTGCTTTGTTTTCGAGGTAAACTCTGCGGTTTTAAGATCGATCTTTGCCAGCGCTATCTGGTTACGGTATCGGAAATTATTAAAGATGGGGATGCTGATGCCAACGCCTACATAGGTACGGTAATTATTGCTAAGCTGGTCGTAGTACTCGATCTTTCGCGATGCAGAATCACGGGCTGCGCTGGAGTAGGGGGTATAGAATCCACCGCCCAGGCCAACACTTGGAAACAAGTTTCCTCTTGCTGCCTGTACTGCTTTCTCTGCACTCTTTGTACGCAGGTCGGCGGCTTTTATTATGGCCAGTTGTTGTAAGGCAATGGTGAAAATGCTGTCGGGCGTAGCCGCATAATTCATTTCAACCTGGTCGGCCCGCAGTCTCTCTACCTGTAAGTCTTTGTTATAGGACGTATTCATCAATTGCGCCAGGGATAACCGGGCCCCATCAAACGCATTCTGATTGGTGATGATGCTTACCTTGTTATCGGCCAACAATCCTTTCAGATCTGTAAGGTCCGATGGTTTTATGGCGCCCTGCTCGTTCATGAGCTCCAGGCGTTCTACCTGTTTCTGGGCTACTTCCGCCGTTTTTAGTGACTGTTGTAACAGATCGCTGTTGGTGAGTATTTGTAAGTAAGCCAGTATCACGTTCAGCATCAGCTGGTCTTTGCTCGTTTGTAATTCCATTTTGCTGGCTTCATAGGCATATTGACTGCTTTTAAGCGTATTCATCAACCGCAGGCCATTGAACAGGGTTACATTGGCCGATACCTGGTAACTGCCTGTTGTGTTTTTCTGATCTATATAGCTGTTGGTACTAAGGTCAATGCTACGGCCCTTGTTAAGCGTATGGTCAATTTCTCCGCTCACATTCGGTAACAGGTTAGCCTTCGACTGACGCCAGGTTACAGCGGCCCGCTCCATGCTGAAGTCGCTTTGCTTTACATCCAGGTTACTTTCCCAGGCTGCCTGCACGCATTCCTGCAGTGATAATGGACGGCCGGTGATCATTTGTGACCGGCCATCCATATACATACTCATGGCTATACTCAACACTAAAAAAGTCTTTCTTAGTAACATTTGTTTTTGTTCTGTTATAAGGTTATTTACTGGCAGTCGGCAATCGTGAATCGTGAATCGTGAAACGGCAAACGTGAAACGTGAAACGTGAAAGGGCTCGCGAAATGGTAACATTCCTCTCTATTTTCATCTCTAACTCATCTCATCCTTCGCCCTTTTATCAACCCTGTCAACTCTATCAACTTTGTCAACCCAAAATCTTTCACCTCGTCAACTGGTTAACTGGTCAACTGGTCAACACTAATTTCCCTTTTCGATTCTTCCATCCAAAAGGTTAATAATGTGCGAACCGTACCCCGCGTTCTTTTCTGAATGGGTTACCTGCACAATGGTTACGCCTTCTTTATTTAATTGTTTGAACAGGTCCATGATCTCTTCGCCCTGTTTTGAATTCAGGTTACCGGTTGGTTCATCGGCCAGTAACAATTTGGGTTTGGCAATAAGGGCGCGGGCAATACCTACCAACTGTTGCTGACCACCGGAAAGCTGGGTAGGGAAGAGGTCTTTTTTGCCAACGATATTAAAACGATCGATCATATCGGCCACCATGGCCTTGCGTTCGTTTGTTTTGATGTTTTGATAAATAAGCGGCGTTTCAATATTCTCGTACACCGTTAACTCGTCGATGAGGTGGTAGGCCTGAAAAACAAAACCTACATATTGCTTATATACTTGTGAACGTTGCTTTTCTTTCAGTGAATGCACTGGCTGGTCCATAAAAATATATTCGCCTTCGTTGGCATCATCGAGCATACCCAGGATGTGCAGCAGGGTTGATTTGCCTGAACCGGAGGGCCCCATGATGGAAACAAATTCCCCTTCTTTGATCGTCAGATTAATATCTTTTAATATAAATGTTGGTTTACCGCCTACCTGGTACCATTTTGAAATGTGCTTTAGTTCGATCATATTTTTTGTTCTTGGTTTGTAGTTAAGTCCCAATACATGCCAGAATGTAATAGGATGATTTGCAAGATACTATAAGGGAATCATTGGCGTGTGCGTTTGTTTTCGATACAGAAACTGTCCGGTTTTGATACAACGGCGTACACCCTGTTACTCATTGCGCAAACTCTTCACCGGGTTCATTAACGCGGCTCTTATTGTTTGAAAGCTTACGGTAAACACGGCTATCAATGCGGCTACTACACCGGCCATAATAAACACCCACCAGCTGATGCTGGTGCGATACGCGAAGTCCTGCAACCAGCTGTGCATAACCCACCATGCCAATGGAAAAGCAATAACTGCTGCTACGATCACCAGCCTCAAAAAGTCTTTTGACAACATGGTGGTAATATTACTTACGGTGGCGCCCAGCACTTTTCTGATACCGATCTCTTTGGTACGTTGTTCAGCCGCATAAGCTGCCAGTCCGAACAAACCTAAACAGGCAATTAAAATAGCCAGCGAAGAAAATGAAATGGCAATTACGCCCATCCGTTGTTCGGTACGGTAAATATTACTGAAGTCTTCATCCATGAACGTATAATTAAATGGCTCACCGGGCGCCAGCTCTTTATACAGTCTTTCAATTTGCGTTACGAGGTGATGAATATCGGTACTGTGTATTCGCAGGGCTATGTTGCCCGGGTTTTGTCCCAAGAAAAATGAGAGGGGCATTACCTGTTGCCGCAAGCTGCTGAAATTAAAATCCTTTACAATGCCAACAATATGCAGGGTAGAGACATTTTTGGGGTTGTTAAGATCGCGGATGAAATACAGGTTTTTACCAATGGGATCGTTAAACCCATACATCTTCGCGGCGGCTTCGTTGATGATAATGCCTGTAGAGTCTGTTGGAAATTCCATAGAGAAATTGCGGCCGGCTGCCAGTTGCATACCCAAGGTTGGAATATATTGATCGTCTACATCCCAGGTTTGCATGGATACGGCCTTTTTTTGATCGAGGGTGGGATCGGCAAAGACCGGGTTATCATTTCGCCAGCCATTGGTAGGTAAATAACCGGTCATGGTAGCATTTTCAACGCCCGAAATTTTTACCACTTCATCCCTAAATGTTTTTGCCTTGCTGCCCAGTGGTTGGGTATTATGTAACACCAATACCTGTTCGCGGTTAAACCCGGTTTTATGAGATTGAATATAACGGAGTTGTTTATAGATCACAATAGTGGCAATAATGAGTATGATGGAAATGGCAAACTGAAACACCACCAGCCCGCTGCGTAACCAGCTTGTTTTAAAACCCGAAGCCAGCTTGCCTTTGATAACCTGTATGGGTTTAAAGGACGACAAATAAAAGGCGGGATAGCTGCCTGCCAGCAAACCGGTTATCAACACCATCATCAACAGAATGGGCAATAGCCATGGGCTTGAAAGCAGGTCAAGCTTAATTTCTTTTGCCGACAGGTGATTGAAAGTGGGCAGCATGGCAAAGGTAAGCGCGAGGGCCAGTACCAACGCAATGCAACTGATCAGAATGCTTTCGGTAAGAAATTGTTTTACCAGGTTGGCTTTTAATGAGCCCAATACTTTTCGTACACCTACTTCCCGGGCGCGGTTTGCCGATCGCGCGGTTGACAGGTTCATAAAGTTCACACAGGCGATCAGTAAAATGAAAAAAGCAATGGCCGAAAAAATATATACATATTGAATGTTGCTGTTGGGACCTAATTCTGCTTCTTTATCTGAATGCAGGTGAATGCTGGTGAGCGGAGTTAAGAAGTGCTTTTCGTAGTTCCCGCTTTTTTTAAACTCGTCGAGGTTGATCGACATAAACTGCATCACCTGCGGACCTACATATTTTTCAACCAGCGCATCAAATTGCGCTTCCAGCTTTTTGGGATCGGCGCCTTCCTTTAATACGATATACGTGTTAAAGTTGTTGCTTAACCAGTTATTACGCCGGCTTTCTTCGAGGGTAGCCATGGATACAAAGAAGTCGTAATTGAAATGTGACTGTGCAGGAATGTCTTTGATAACCCCGGTGACCTTATAATTATCCCGGTTGTTGACGATGAAATTTTTGCCAACTGCCTGTGTAGTGTTGAAGTATTTACGCGCAGTGGTTTCAGTGATCACCAGGCTGTTGGGCGCCTGTAACGCTGTTTGCGGGTTGCCATCGATTATGGGCAGGGTGAATACATCGAACAGGGTAGAATCGGCATATATTACATGGTCTTCCTGTACATTCTCATTGCCCTTTTTTACCAGCAGGCCGCCCATACCCCTAAAACGTACATACTGCTCTATCTGCGGGTAATCTTTTTTTAGCGTAGGGCCCATGGGGTCGGTTACTGTTGCCAGTACAAAATGGTTACCGCCAAATTTTATATCGCTATCTACCCGGTAAATGCGACCGGCTTTTTTATTATAACGGTCGTAGCTGAGCTCATCGAGCACAAAGAGCATAATGAGCAAACAGGTGGCCAGGCCAATGGCCAACCCGATTATGTTGATAGCCGAAAAGCCTTTGCTTTTCCAAAGATTTCGCAGGGCTATCTTTATATAGTTCTTAAACATGATTTGCTGATATTAGGTTATCAATTTCTACTCGCTTCTCAATGCTTTCACCGGGTTGGCCAATGCTGCTTTGATCGCTTTATAGCCCACGGTTATCCAGGCTATGGCTACGGAGCCAACGATGGCGCTAACAAAGAACCAGATACTTAAAGGAACGCGGTATACAAAATTATTCAGCCAGCTATGCATCATATACCAGGCAACCGGCATCGCAAAAAAGAAGGATACAATGATAAGAACGGTGAACTCTTTTGAGAACAATTGCAACAAACTGGTAATAGAAGCGCCCAATACTTTCCTGATGCCTACCTCTTTTGTTTTTTGCACCGCCATAAATGAAACCAGTCCGTATAAACCCAGGCAGGAAATAAAAATGGCCAGCCCAGCAAAGATCTTATACAACAGCGACAACTGTTCCTCCTGCTGATAGAATTCCGCAATGCGTTCATCGAAGAAAGCAGGGGAGCTGGCGTATTCAGGAAAGTACTGGTCCCAGGTTTTTTGAATGGCTGCTTTGGTGGCAGCTATATTGCTGGTGTTTAATTTAATGCCCACCCGGGTATAAAAATTCTTTTGCGTTGAAATAAACAGCGGTTTTATTTGTTCCTTCAGTGAATTGGTTTTGAAGTCTTTCATGACGCCTACAATAGGATACCACTTGTTTCTGCCCACCCGAATGCTTTTACCAATAACATCATTGACGTTTTTTACGCCCAGTTTTTTTACCAGTGTTTCATTGATCATGCCTTCCCGCATGGTATCGCTTTCCTGAACGGCGCGGCCGGCCACCAGTTGCAAACCAAATGTCTTTATGTAATCGGCATCGGCATATTTCAGCGTTAGCTGGAATTTTTCATCAGGCTGGTGGTCATAAGCGAAATTCGTTGACCAGGTATTGTCGGATGATGGTTCATCGGAACTAAGACTAACCGATCTTATACTGGGTATTTGTAACAATTGTTGTTTAAAAGCATTTTGTTTTTTTACCGAATTGCTATCAGCGCTTACATTCATTATCAGCACGCCTTCTTTTTGAAAACCCAGATCGGCATTTTTGATAAAGTTCATCTGGCTGATCGCAACAACAGTTGCAATGATCAATACCTGTGAAATAGAAAATTGCATCACCACCAATCCTCTTCTTAATGATACTCCACCTACATTGGCCGATACCATTTTATTCTTTAAAGCATTGATGGGGTTTAGCTTCGACATTACCAGTGATGGGTACAACCCTGCCAGCCCTGTTACCGCAATGCCTATACCCAGTATCATGCTGATAGTGGCTGGTGTAAACAGCGTAAGCGATTCCTGTATGGAAGCAATATGTTTAATGTAGGGCAGCGCCAGGTAAGCAATGCCCAGGGCCACCATTATAGAAATGCCTACTATCACGGCTGTTTCGCTCATGATCTGTTTAAACAACTGTCCGCGGTTACTGCCCAGCACTTTGCGAATGCCCACTTCTTTCGACCGTTTAACTGATAAGGCCGTTGACAGATTTACAAAGTTCACACAGGCCATCAGGATAATAAATATGCCTATGAGCAACAACGTAAGCAGTGTTGATTTACTGGTCACATGATCGCCAAATGATTCATACTGGCGGTCGAAATGGATGCTGCTTAATGGTTGCAGCGAGTTTGTTTTTATGGAATTGGCATGTAAATGCTGGTAATGGTTCTTGCTGAATTGTAACAAACCCTTATTTACGTCTTCCATTTTTACTCCGGGTGGCAGCAGGGCAAAAATGTTGAAATTGCTGGAGGTGCTGTTCCATTGATCAGCATGAGAAAAATATTCACCGTATTCTTTTAGGATTTCATAAGATATCAACACAGATAATGGCAGATCGGAATTCGCGGGTACATTCTTTATAATGCCATTTACTTTTAATGGAAGCATATTTTCCAGTAACAACGTTTTGCCCATGGCCTGCTTCCAGTTACCGAAGTATTTGGCAGCTGTTTTTTCATCGAGCACCACAGTGCCCGGGTCTTTTAAGACGGCAGCATTACCCGCCAGCCAGTCGTACCGGAACACATTGAAAAATTGTGGTTCCATAAAAAAGATGCCGGTTGCCTCAATAAACTTGTTGCCAGACCCATTTGTAGCGGAAGGCACCGTGATCTGACTGCCATAGGTTGAACGCAGCGCGCCAAATTGGATATGAGGAAATTCATTCCGTAAAGCTGCCAGCGCAGGCACGGGTATGCCGGCGTTGTGGGTAATGTCGTTGTCGAATTTATCCTGCGTTACCACGCGGTATATTCGATTGTAGTTGGGTTGAAACGTATCGTAACTCAATTCGTACTTCACTACAATAAATACCAGCAGGCTGGCTGCCATGCCTATTGACAGGCCGGTTATATTTATCAGGGAGAACGCTTTGCTGCGTACTATGCTTCTCCATGCGGTTTTGAGATAATTCTTGAACATGTGGTCTACTTTTTTCTGGGTTTGAAACTATTCGGTTCTCAGGGATTTTACGGGATTGGCTACGGCTGCCTTAAAGGCCTGGAAGCTGATGGTTAAAAGGGCTATCAGCACGGCCAGCATACCAGCCCCGGCAAATACCCACCAGCTGATATTGGTACGGTAAGCAAAATCGAGCAGCCATTTGTTCATAAAATACCAGGCAACGGGTGCGGCAATAAGGAAAGAGATGCACACCAGTTTTAAAAATTCTCTTGATAACAGGTTGATGATATTCGACACCGAAGCGCCCATCACTTTGCGGATGCCGATCTCCCGGGTACGTTGCATGGTGCTGTAAGATGCAAGCCCCAATAAGCCTAAACAGGAGATGAAGATAGCCAGTGCCGCAAAATTCAGGAACAGTCTGCCAAAGCGTTCTTCACTGCGGTATTGCCGGTCAAAGAATTCATCCATGAAATAATAGCTAAACGGCCGGTTGGGGATCACTGTTTTAAATTCTTTTTCAATGGCGGCGATGGTGGATTGGATACCGGCGGCATTCACCTTAGCTGATAACAACCTGAGCTGGGGCCATTCCATACGCATGGTCAACGGCTTTATGGGTGATTGCAATGAATGATAATTAAAGTCTTTTATTACGCCAATGATCTGCCCTTCATGTCCCCATTGTTTAAACCGCCTGCCAATTGCCTGCGAAGGGGAGCTGTATCCCAGGATCTTTACAGCCGCTTCATTCAGGATCATCGCATTGTTTGAATCTGTTTTATACGCGCGGTCAAATGGCCGGCCTGCTACTATTTTTATTTTGTACAGCGGAATGTAATCGAAATCCACCCAATAAAGATCGAGGTTGGCAATCTGCATATCGCCCTTTATATTTTCTATTTCGGAATAGGCGCCCGGATGATTACTGCCCGGTACACTAGCCGACAATGAGGTTGCCTGAACGTTCGGTAAACGAGCAACAGCTTGTTGCAAGGCTTCCCGGTTGCCTTCGCCGGTTTCTATTACCAGTACCTGGTCTTTGTTGAAGCCAAGGTCCCTGTTTCGCATATAACGCATTTGTGAATACACGGTAATGGTGCCAATGATCAATGCGGTAGAAATAGCGAATTGAATAATAACAAGGCTCTTGCGTAAAATGCTTCCCTTGGCGCCGGTGGCAAACCGGCCTTTTAAAACCATTATGGGTTTGAAGGAAGATAAAATAAATGCCGGGTAAATACCCGCTAACAATCCGATTACAAGGGCAATACCTAATAACAGGAACAACAACCCGATATTTTTAAAGATACCTGTGCTGATGATCTTGCCTGCCAGTTGGTTAAAAGGTGAAAGCAACAGGGAAGAAAGCCCCAGCGTTAACAGAAAAGCGATCAAACAGATGATCACCGATTCGCCCATGAATTGCCGCGCCAGTTGACCACGCACGGCGCCGGCTACTTTTCGAATGCCTACTTCTTTTGCTCTTTCCGATGCTCTGGCTGTAGTAAGATTGATAAAATTAATACAGGCAATAAGGAGAATAAACAATGCAATAACAGAGAATATGTACACATTTTTGAGACTGCCAAAATTAAAGCCGCGGGTTGATCTCAGGTATATATCTTTCAACGGTTCCAGCAACAGGGTAGGGAACATCTGTATTTTCTTCATTTCCGTGCCATTCCATTTATCAAGGAATGAAGGAAATTTCTTTTGCAATGCAGTGGGGTTTGTACCGGGTTTAAGCAGGATAAAAGTAAAGGGACCATAGTTAGACCACTGGTCATTAATGCCTTTGGCGAATTCGTTGGTAATAGTACTTAGTGACAATAACACTTCACTTTTTATCTGGGTGTTTTCGGGCATATCTTTCATAACACCCGTAACCATTGCCGGCTTTCCCTCACTGGTGATCAGGATTGTTTGACCCATGGGGTCTTCTTTGCCGAAATACTTTTTTGCAGCTGTTTCTGACAGCACCACACTGAAGGGCTGATTTAATGCAGTGCGCGCATTCCCTTTTAATAATGGGAAATGAAATATGCTGAGGAAAGCTGAGTCGACCCAGATAGCCCCTTCTTCGTTGAATTTTATATCGCCTTTTCTGAACAACACATTGTCATAGTTCACCCGGGCGACTGCTTCTATTTCGGAAAAATCAAGCATTAAATGAGGAGCCACCGCCCAGGCCGGACCTCCGGTGTTGATGGTCTCTGTGGGTGTTTTCAGATCGGTTACCATCCGGTAAATGCGATCGGCTTTGGGATGAAATTTATCGTAACTCATTTCAAACCGTACATACAGGAATATGAGCAGGCAGGCCGTCATACCCACGGTTAACCCCATAATATTGATAAAGGAGAAAACCCGGTGACGCCACAGGTTCCTGAATGCGATCTTAAAATAATTCTTTAGCATATGTTGGGTCTTGTTACGTGAATGGTCAATTTATCTCTCCTAAGCTTCTTCTTCCTTGTTAACTCGTCAACTTGTTAACTGGTCAACTTACTACTCATTTCTCAAGGCTTTCACCGGAT
>NZ_JBJMLX010000541.1:0-3927 GCF_045805085.1 Niastella sp. | reverse complement strand
GCAAACCGTATTAGGCCCTCCAGGCGTTACCGTTGCAGTTGGACTTACAGTAATGGTCATTATTCCGCTTACAGCGGGACAGGAAGTTGGTGCATTGGTGGTCAATGTCAGGGTCACTGTTCCGCTGAAATTGGCCGCCGGTGTATAGGTAACTACGGCTGGCGTGGCGGTTTGTGCTATGCTGCTTAATGTTCCTCCACCCGAAGTAATAGACCAGGCGCCGGTAGTAGCACTGCCTCCAACGCTCGCTCCGGTTAACGTGATAGCCGCCGGAGTGGCCGATTGGCAAACCGTATTAGGCCCTCCAGGCGTTACCGTTGCAGTTGGACTTACAGTAATGGTTCTTGTTGCGTTTGCTGAAGCGCAGCCATTTGCGGGTGTGTTGGTAGTTAATCTTAATGTTACAGTGCCGGTGAAGTTGGCTGCAGGGGTGTAGGTAACTGTCGCCGGCGAGGCTGTTTGTGCAGTACTGCTCAGTGATCCGCCACCTGATACTATTGACCAGGCGCCGGTGGTAGCACTGCCACCCACGCTGGCGCCGGATAATGTTATGGCTGAAGGAGTAGCTGATTGACAAACATTATCCGGACCTCCGGGTGTAACAGTTGCCGGTACATTTACTGTAACGGTAACATATTGTGTATTACTACAAGGATCAAATGCTGCCTCTTTTCCCGGACCGTTTTCCACTTCATCCTGAATAGAATATATATAGGTCACTACAACAGGCGCGCCGGTGGTATTGGTCAAAACTTCATTAACGTTTCCCGTACCACTGCCTGACGCCCCACCATTAATACCTGTAATGGAAGGGCGTGTCCAGTTCATTATATCACCCACATCTCCATTATAAGTCGGGGTATAACTAAAAGTTGATCCGCTGCAAATAGGAGAAGGCGTAAGGGTGCTTGTTAAAACAGGCAGATCGCCTACTGCAAGGGTCACATTCTGTGTATTGCTACAACCATTTGCTGTAATAGTAATAGCATATACTACATTAATTATATTAGTGGTAGAATTGGTAAGTGTTTCAGCAATTCCACCCGATCCGGACCCCGTAGCAGGCGTAACACCCGCCACATTAGCACGCGTCCAGGTGAATGTGGCGCCTGATGTGGCGCTGGTTGGCGTATAAGTAAACAGATCTCCACTGCAAATACCGGGATATGGCTGTTGCGGATAATATAATTTCCCAATCCTTTCAACATTCGTATTGTTATCGGTAGAGTTGGCCGGATAAGTATTATTTAAAGTAGGGGAAGCATTCACAGTGATCGTTCTCGTTGCACTTACTGCCGGACAAGCCCCCACTGCATTTGATGTTAAAGTAAGCGTAACAGTTCCGCTGAAGTTGGCAGCAGGGGTATAAGTTACTGTTCCTGGCGAAGCGGTTTGTGCAGTGCTGCTTAGGGTACCCCCACCTGAAGTTATGGACCAGGCGCCGGTAGTGGCGCCGCCACCCACGCTGGCGCCGCTTAAAGTGAGGGCAGATGGTGTTGCAGATCGGCAAACACTATTAGGTCCACCGGGAGTAACGGTGGCTGCCTGGGTTACCGTCACAGTTTTAGTAACAACAGTTACACAACCATTGGCTGATGTTACTGTATAACTAATATCAGCACTTCCGGCCGACACGCCTGTCACTACTCCCGAAGCATTCACGGTAGCAATACTTGTATTATTGCTACTCCACACACCTCCGGGAGTAGCGTCTGATAATGTAGTTGTGCTGCCCGAACATACAGAAGTTGTCCCGGTTATGGCATTCACAGCAGGCGACCCGTTTACAACCTGTGATAAAGGCGCAGAAGTGCTGTTTGAAAAGTTGGCCGGGTTGCTGGGTGTATAAACTGCCGTGATCGAATAAGTACCTGTTGGCGGGCTCGATATGGTAAGGCTTCTTACACCACCCACCAATGCTGTAGGGGGCCCCAGCGAAACCCCATCTAAAAAAAACTCAACAGTGCCTGCTGCTGCACTGGGGGTAACAGTAGCTGTTAAAGTAATGTTCTCGTTGTCGCACGATGGATTGTTGCTGGAAGTAACCGTGGTGGTAGTGGCGGTTTGGGCAGCAACCTTCAACGAAGAAAAAGCAAGCAACAGAATTGCCATAAATGGAATGATCCTGCGCAAAACAAGGCTTATTCTTACGGCAGTCGGGGTTATATATAGTCTGGGTTGCTTGTTCATTGATACTTTAAAATATTACACGGGGTCTGCAATATTTACAACCAAAGGAGAACTCATTCGCGGTGATGCTCTGTATTTATAATATTCTACGATCGTTGGTCTGCGTTATATTATATGCCCGCCAGAACACATTGCCTGCTATCGTAAAACTGATCGGAGTCAAGTCTTGTATAATTATAAAGAAGAGTATACCTGCTTAATAAGCAATTCCCTTAATTGAATAAATGTTTACCGTTTCAATATGAACTGAATTATTTCATCGCTTTAACAGGGGCAACAGAATATCATCCTTACTCAATCCAGTGAGTGGGAACCATTAATTTCTAAATGCTCATCCAGGATATTGATAAGCATTTTGAGGATGTTGGAATGTGACACGAAAATTCTTACAAATGAAAAATAAGCCAGGACAGTATTCGCCTTACGATTGGATTAATATCGGGAATGTGGAAATTGAAATAAAGGATTAATATTAAATGTTCTGAGGGGGGTATGAATTGAACTAATAATGAGTAGTTAAAAATTTGCTGATATTGTAATGCTGAAGTTAAATTAAAGATTTTAATCAACCAAAGTTTTACAAGACGTTTCTATTTGTGTTTTTAACAAACATGATCTTCGTTAGTTAATTGCAGTCTTAAACATTTAAAAAATACAGCTATTCAACTTCGCACTAAACGCCGTACAATCACCCACCATGGCCAATTACAGAAGATTCACCAAGCATGATTAGATCGTTTTTAATTTTCTTTTGAAAAGAAAATAGTAATAAAAATATTTTTGATTTAGAAAAAATTACTGTTAAATTAGTAGCACTTATTAATCCCTAAACAAAGTATCGCTCCAAATAAATCTACAGCGACACTTAATATTCTCCGATCAACCATCGCTTATTCCATCGTATTCCAATACTATAGTCCTTAGAATAGCCATACTCCAACCCCTTAGGATGTTTACAAATGTTTTGACTTGTTTTAACTGGGTAGTGAACCAGTCTGATTGGCCTTATTATAACGTTTATGGGCGCATGCTGATATTGTAACAAAGCTCGCCTTTGCAAACCTTTTTTTGAGCAGCATACTGCTCAAAGTAATTTTTTGTTTTTCGGCACACCCGAAGAACAGGCACTTTTTTATACCTGTAAGCCTCCTAACTGTAATGTTTAAATGACTGTATATGAAAATTTCTACCCAGGCCCCTAAGCCCCCCATAAACCTTTTTAACAAAATTGCAGTAATCACTTCCCCTCTATGTGCTGCATTTACAGGCAGGATCAACAGGGGATTCTTGATTTCCATTATCGCTACCGCAGGGTTGTTTATTGCATCCGGGGTTGCCATGGGTCAAATTACCCAGCCTACAGCCTGGGCTAATCTTTATAATGTTGCAACGGGAACGGCTAGTGGCAACACCTTTGCCGTAGCTGGCGGCTCTAACCGCCTACTCGTAATAGGCATTACAACCAGCCATACTTCATCGGGAACGGTTCAGGACCCTACGACTATCACTTATGGGGGTGTAACTTTAACAAAGGCAACCGGGGATGGCGCATCCTCTGGTCGCATGCATACCTGGTTGTATTTTTTAAAAGACAATGCTATAATGAATGGAGCCGCCCAGGCACTCAATGTAACAATGGGCACAGCCTCGCAAACAATTGTTAACATGACCGTTTGGTATACTGTGTTTGCCGGCGTTGATCAGACTCCTGCTTCCTATACAACTGGTAATAATATT
>NZ_JBJMLX010000540.1:0-31171 GCF_045805085.1 Niastella sp. | reverse complement strand
TCACTATGGGGAAGCGCTTTGCGAAGGTCTTCGAAATACCGGAATGCTAAACCAATGAAGAATAAGCCTACGGCTAAAAATGGAGCTTTCTCCAGAGTAAATAACTTGCCTTTCATCTTATTAAATAAAATGTTTAATACCTCCCATTCAGGTTAAATCATTTCACTTAATAAAAGTATGAGGCTCACACTAATTAGAATGGGTAATTAGCGGACAAAGGCCCAGTAACGCAATTGGAGTTTAAAACTACCTAACATTCATTAGTCTTACAAATAATTTTTCATATGTTTATTTCCCCGCCCAAACTTCCACCAAATCTTATCTTTGCCGTCCTTACGCCCATTAGGGGCGGAAAACCTTAAAAATCTATTGGATATGTTCAACAAACGGGTAAAAGTTAAAGATCTGCTGGCCAGTGAGCCTACCGGTCAGGAAGTAACAGTAATGGGTTGGATACGCGGTTTCCGCAATAATCAGTTTATTGCCATCAATGATGGTAGTACCAATAATAATATCCAGGTAGTGGTGGAGTTGGGTATGCTCGATGATGAAACCCAAAAACGTATTACCCAAAGCGCCTCTATAAAAGCCGTAGGTTCCCTCATCGCTTCACAGGGCAAAGGCCAGAAAGTAGAGGTAAAAGCATCTTCCATTGAAATACTGGGAGATTGCGATGGTGAGAAATATCCTTTACAACTTAAAAATAAACCCAGTCTCGAATACCTGCGCGAGATCGCTCACCTGCGTTTCCGTACCAACACCTTTGGTGCGGTATTCCGGGTGCGTCACGCATTGGCTTTTGCGGTTCACAAATTCTTTAACGAAAAAGGCTTTGTGTATATGCACACGCCCATCGTTACCGCCAGTGATGCCGAAGGCGCCGGGGAAATGTTCCGTGTAACAACCCTGCCTTTCGATAACCCACCCCGTAACGAGGATGGCGCTATTAACTTTAAAGAAGATTTCTTTGGCCGCAGTACCAACTTAACGGTGAGCGGACAGCTGGAAGGCGAGCTCGCTGCTACGGCTTTTAGCGAGATCTATACTTTCGGTCCCACCTTCAGGGCCGAAAACTCCAACACCGCCCGTCACCTGGCTGAATTCTGGATGATTGAGCCGGAAATGGCGTTTTATGATATTGAAGACAACCAGAACCTGGCGGAAGAGTTCATCAAATACCTCATTCGCCATGTAATGGAGCATAACCGCGAAGACCTGGAATTCCTGACCCAGCGCCTGGCCGATGAAGAAAAACAAATGCCCCAGGACAAACGCAGCGAAATGGGTCTTATAGAAAAACTGGAGTTTGTTATCAACAACGACTTCGAGCGTATTACCTATACCGAGGCGATCGACATCCTGCTGCAATCACCCGCGTACAAGAAAAAGAAATTCCAGTACGAAGTGAAATGGGGCATCGATATGCAAAGCGAGCATGAGCGTTACCTGGTGGAGAAGCATTTTAAAAAACCGGTTATTGTTACCGGTTATCCTAAAGAGATCAAGGCGTTTTACATGCGCCAGAATGATGATGGTAAAACGGTGGCCGCCATGGACATCCTGGCGCCCGGTATTGGTGAAATTGTAGGTGGTTCACAAAGAGAAGAACGCCTTGACAAACTCACCCAGCGTATGGAGGAAATGCATATTCCTGCTGAAGAGTTGTGGTGGTACCTTGATACACGGCGCTATGGGACCGTGCCCCACGCCGGTTTTGGCCTTGGCTTTGAGCGCATGGTGCTGTTTGTAACCGGTATGACCAACATTCGTGATGTGATTGCCTTCCCAAGAACGCCCAAGAACGCAGAATTCTAACTTCCTTGGTCCTTCTATAAAAGAAACGGTCCCGACTTAGTCGGGGCCGTTTTGCTTTGAGACCCTATTCATGGATAGAAACAATTGGTATATGTGCGTGGGTTATTAGCTCTTTACTTTGACTCTTGTGAAACAGGCTATCGATAAATCGGTGTTTTTTAGGGATCACCATCACCAGGTCGAGATTGTTATTTTCGGCAAAACTGGTAATGCTTTCCACCACATTTTTACCGGTTAGCTGTACATAATTAGGCCGAACTTCTTCCAGCATCGAATCGAGGTAAACGGCGTCCATGGTTGGTGGTTCTGACTCATCGGTTTCCGCATTCATTTTATCCTGCACATTCAGCACATACAGATCGGCGCCGAATTCTTTCACGATGTTTTTAATATACTCTACCGGGGTTGACTGTACTACATTTTCAAAATCACAGGCAAGACCAATCTTTCTTATGCCATTGTAGGTAGTGCCGGGTGGAATGACAATAACCGGGCATTTTATATGTTTAATGGCATTCAGCGTAGTGCTGCCCATGATCATTCGTTCGAAACCTGTGGTGCCATGGCTGCCCATAATTACGGCCATCGGATCGAGCGATTTACAGATCGCTTCCAGTTCCTCAATGGGTTCGCCCAGGCGCGATTCACTATATATTTGTATTTTACCCGAAGTAAGTATTATCAGGTTCTTCTTCAATTCTTCGAGCCGTTCCATGCTCGATCGTTTCACTTCTTCAAGTGATACAGAAGTTACAGGGGCAACAGGTGCTTCAGTAAAGGATACCGGTACATTGTACACGTGCAGTAACACTAAACCGGCATTTATTGCCTGTGCCATGTCAACGGCATAATTGAGTGCATTGACCGATACAGACGAGAAATCGGTAGGAACTACCAGTGTTTTCATGATTCATATTTTTTGATGAATAAAAGTAAGCCCGTTATCTGGGTAAAAAAATGATGTTAGTCAGTGGCAACACTGATATATTGTATATGGAAAAATTGTGCCACCGCATCTTATAACCAAACCAATTAGTTATGGCTGAAATTAATACCCCCAATGCAGCCGGTGGTAAAGCCGGTGCACGCAGAAGCAAGAAATTAAGTACAAAAGTTGATTTAACCCCCATGGTTGATCTTGGCTTCCTGCTTATAACCTTTTTCATATTTACTACTACCATGTCTGAATCCAAGGCAATGAAACTGATCATGCCAGACGATTCTGATCCGAAATCAGAATCATTGGTAGCTGAAACCGGATCATTAACTGTTATTCCCCTTGCCGACAATAAAGTGTTTTACTACCACGGCCAATTGGACCAGGCATTAAAAGCAAATGCCTGGGGCGTTACCAACTATTCAGAGATCGATGGCCTGGGAAAAATTGTAAGGAACAAACAGGCGGCGCTCGATAAAATAAAACCGGGCAACAGAAAAGAGCTGATGTTAATGATAAAACCATCGCCCGAATCGAATTACGAGAGCGTGGTAAACGCCCTGGATGAAGCTATGATAAATGATGTAAAGCGGTATGCCATTCTGGACATTACAGATAAGGAAAAAGAGACTGTGACTTCAAAAATCCGGTGATTAAACTATTGCTTTTCAAAAACAGCTACCATGTATTTGTTGGTAAAACCGTCTTTGAAAACAGATAGGATACGCAGAAGTAATTTTGAAGGATATTGCCAGTAAAACCCAATAATATTTTTACGCAAATCTTTGGCGCGATTTTCTTTGCGACCCATTAATGAAAAAATGCGGTAAGGTTGCACCTGAATAAAGGAATGAATTTCTTTCAGCCCTGCCTTTAGAAACATTTGCTTAAAGGTATTGACAGTAAAGTCGTGCAGGTGATATGGATTCGCATCCATAGACGGGGTAACAGGTACAGAAGTAATAAATCTTCCGCCCACGACCAGTTGCGTTGATATATTATTTATGAATTTTTCAGGGTTCGGTAAATGTTCTATAGTTTCGAGCGACACTACATTCTGCAGCGATACCGGTGATTGAAATGTTTCAGCATCGGCCACCATAAACTCAATTTTCGGGTTACTGTAATTCAGCCGGGCATAATCGATGCTGGTCTGATCAATATCTACCGCAATAATGCGTGAAATAGATTCGGGGCAGGATGCTGCCAGCAAATGGCTTCCGTAGCCAACCCCGCAGGCTATATCGGCCACAGTGCCCGGCACTAAATAATTCAAGGCATATTGATATCGCTCAAGATGAAGCAACAGTGTTTTCTTACCTGTTGTTTCATCCTCGTTCATCAATGCAGGTATTACTCTTTCAAGGCTGCTTAATGCCATAGTAAAACAATTAATGGATATTGATATCTGTTATTTCCGTAGCATTCCTGATGGCGCCTTCCCGGATAATACTGGTAACCTGCTGCTCCAATTTGCGAATGCGGGCGTATAATTTTAATGAAACAAACCAAAATATAAGAATGCTGATATAAAAAACAAGGTCTGCACCCCGGCCAACCCCCAACTCCCTGGCAAGGATATTAGTGATATCGGGCCTAAGCGCAAAGAGTATCCCGGCTGAGATCATGGCAAACAACAATACGATATCAAGTAACCGTTTTTTTAAACGTGTTATAAAGTAAAGGCCTATAAAAATAAAGCCTGTTACAAGTACAAGTTGAATGCCGCTCATTTAAAAAGTTTATGCAAAAGTAAATCAAATAAAACTTTAATGCTATCCCTGGGCCTTTGCCCTTTTTGGATGGAATAATCTGTATAGCGAACATGTACCGGTATTTCTTTGCATCGCAGTTTATGTTTCTTTATTTCGAATAAAAACTCAGAGGCATGCGCCATCCGGTTCTCGGTTAAATTAATTTTTTCAAGAGCCGTTCTATTCAATGCTCTCAACCCATTATGTGCATCAGTCAATAATACACCCGTGAATAAAAAGTTTATTATTCTGGCAAACCGTAAAATAAACTTTTTTGTAAATGGAACTATGCCTGGGCTGTCGGGTAAAAATCGCGATCCCAGTACTACATCGGCCTCATTAGTGATGATGGGAGCTATCAGGCTGTTAATATCTTCTTCGTTGTGCTGACCATCTCCATCGAAAGTAATGGCAATATCAGCATGTAGTTTCCTGGCATAAGTTAACCCGGTTTGTATGGCTGCGCCCTGCCCAAGATTGACCTTATGCTGTAAAAGCACCACCGGAAGATCGTGTAGTTGTTTGATCACTGGTACAGCAGAGCCATCATCTACCACAATAATTGTTGTAACAATTTTTAATAAGGATGAAATAACCTGTCTGATAACAGGCCCTTCATTGTATACGGGTAGTACAACAACAATTTTTTTATGTTGGGTTTCTGCGGGCAAGGGAAATTTTAATCTTTTAAAGTAGTAGTTGGCTTTACGTAATAAGAGTAAAAATAAAAAGCACCGATTTGGGCTTCCAGCAATATACCTTCTTTTTTTAAAAATGGTTTATAAAATGGTAATTCGCTGCTTTTCATAACAGCAATGATCCTGGTGGGTTTATCGGCATAGATTTCATTCTCATTTAGTTCAGCCGGCACAAATAAACCTTTCCCTCCCAAGAGCACGGATCGATTGGCCATGCTGATATTACCTGCGACTACTACATCAGTATTTTTCTTTTTATTTTCCTTAATTATATTGTCAATACATTGAATCATATGATTCTGAGTAACTATATAGGTAAAATTCCTTTTGTCGAATGTAAAGTTCTTGGCAAGAAAGTATGAGCCATGTAGTATTTCTATTGTAAATAAGAATAAAAATAAGCCCTGAAACCATTTTTTAAAATTGGAAACAGCAGTAGCGTTCATAAATAGCCATTTGGCTGTTAGTATAACAATAAAGAATTGAAGAATAATAAAATATCTGTCTTCGTTTATGTATGTCCAGAAAAGATTCTCTGTAAGCCCATAGTGAGCACTATATCTTAAAGATAAAAGGGCCAGCACAGAAAATATGCAGATCCCTGTCAGTGTTCCGATTATCATAAAAACCTGCCAGGAATTAGCGGCCAGCCATTTTCTTTTTAAAGAAGAGAAAAAAAGAAGTGCAAGTAAAATTAAAAACGGTACCAGGTTTATCCATTGAAGTATTGTTGCACCTGTTGTATATGAAAGCCCCGTTAGGGAACTAAGCTGAACCAAAATGAATTTCAGATTCATAAAGCTTGAAAACAATACGGGATCTAAAAGTAACAGATTTGACCAGAAAAGCCCCTTTTCAGTTGCAAGTACATAAGGTTCCTGAAAGCTTAGCAGGGCAATAACTCCCAATAAAGCCATCGCCATGATATATGTTCCATACAACAACAATTTCCTGTCTTTTTTTAACCAGCCATTCCATAATAAAACACACGGAATTACAAATGTAACGGGGATACACATATATCTAAACCAGGCAGGAAGGACGTTGAAAAAGCCAAGTAGTATTCCCTGCAAAACAGGTTTCCTTTGTGTGAACAATTTTATGGTAAGATAACAGTTATATACAAAAAACAGTAACGTTAAAAAATCAGTAGGTGATGATTTTTCCATGTAGCTTGTTATTGCACATCCATAAAACAAAACCAGTACATTTATCAGATAAACAGGAAACTTCAATTGCCTGAGAAGCTTTTGCAGCAATATGAAAAACGAAATAATGCAAATAATATCAATTATTGTACTGCTTGCATCCACATCTTTACACCATGAATAAATAATTGCAAAAAGCACAGAATACGCCGGTGGCCAGCCTACCAAACGCTCATAGCTTTCTTTTGATAAATTGCTTATATGAACCTGTTTAATGGTTAATCCGTGCCCTTCGAGCAGGTTTTTACCAGCCATTACCTGATTAAGTTTGTCATTATCAGTTTGCTGAAAGTAAAAAAACAGGAGTATTTTAATAACTATAGCAAGTAAAAGGCAAATAACAGAAACATCGTTTCGTGAAAATACTTTTTTAAGGAAGGTGAGAGGCGTATTTGTATTATTTCTGCTGCCATTATCAGGAATTGTCAGAGACATATGATTCGGGTTAGTTAAAACAGCCATCAAGACCTGAATAGCCTTGATTTTATGTAAAGCATAAGCAGGTGGTTGTTTTCGCTAAATTACATACTCATATGCTTTTTAAGTAAATTGATTTGAAATTTTGCCATCGATCGGGGGTTTTGTAAATTGTATGTCCTACGGCATTTCAGGTACTTCATATATTAACCGAATTAAATGATTTTTATGGCAATACCGGTAGTTAATCTCGCCGATTTTTTATCAGGCGACCCGCAACTGAAGCAGGCATTCATAAATCAACTGGGTAAAGCATACGAAGATGTTGGCTTTGTGGCGGTAAAGAACCATGGCATTCCCGATGAACTGATAGCCGATCTGTACAAATATGTACAACAGTTTTTTGCATTGCCGCGCAATACAAAAGAGAAATACGAAATACCAGGATTAGCGGGTCAGCGGGGCTATACTTCTTTCGGTAAAGAACATGCAAAAGGCAGTGAGGCGCCCGACCTGAAAGAGTTCTTCCAGTTTGGTCAAACCGTTGAAGACAACGACCCCATAAAAAGCGAATACCCCGATAATGTACAGGTAAATGATGTGGCTTCTTTTAATACCACTTTTACCAAGGCATACCGGGCGTTTGAAAAATCGGGCCGGGCATTGTTACAGGCCATTGCGATATACCTGGGTTTGGATGAACATTATTTCGATGAACATATCCACAATGGCAATTCCATTTTACGGGCCATTCATTACCCGCCAATAACGCAGGAACCGAAATCGGCCATTCGTGCCGAACAACATGAGGATATTAACCTGATTACCCTGTTAGTAGGCGCCTCGGCAGATGGGTTGCAGATCTTGACGAAACAAAATGAATGGGTGCCGGTTACCTCGTTACCTGAACAAATTGTAGTGAATGTGGGCGATATGTTACAACGCCTTACCAATAATAAGCTGAAATCTACTACGCACCGCGTAGTAAATCCACCAATGGAAATGTGGAATACTTCGAGGTATTCGATCCCATTCTTCCTGCATCCAAAGGGAGAAATGAGCTTGGCCTGCCTCGAAAGCTGTATAGATGCTAGTCACCCAAAGGCATATCCCGATGCAACAGCCGGTGAATACCTCGATGAGCGGCTACGCGAAATAGGGCTTAAGAAATAACCCATTGATTATTAATAAAAAGGTCCCTGTCCGCTAGCTGGCGGACAGGGATTTTTTCTTTTAACCCCTGCTTAACGATTTGCGTATTAATTTAGATTCATCAAAAAATTAGTTATTCAACAGGCGCCGGATAATTAATGCATGAGTTTTTTCGTTAATAATATTGCACTATTTTAAAAGTAAAACCCTGATCAATGAAAAGAAATGTACTCTATAACATGTTGCTGTTACCCTTGGCTATGCTGATAGCTATCGGGGGCATGTCGCAAGCCCTGGTTGAAGACCAGAATCCTGATTATATGATAAGTCAGGTTAAATATCTGGGTATGGCCGATTCCCTGAATGCCCTGCACGGCACTACTCCCCAGGAAACATACAAGGCCATTGACTGGATGGTTGAAAGACAGGAAAGGCGTGACGCACGCCGAGCTTTCCGCCGCGAACTGCGTTTGGCCAGAGCCCAATATGGCTGGTACTATAACGACTATAGTTATTATAACTCCCCCGGTTCTTATTACCCGGGTTATAATGGCAACTATAGTTCTTATTATCCCGCTTATAATCGCAATTATTACTACAATTACAATCCCTATCATTCTTATTATAATAGCAGGTGGAACAACTGGAACTGGGTTCCGCTGGCAGCAACCGCTGCAACTGTTGGCTGGTTGTTAACCCGCTAAAACAAAATAAGAACATACCAATCCACACAAGCATTACTGTCCCCTTTTTAAATAAAAGCAAAAATGAAAAACGTTTATCTGGCTGTTATGGCCCTGGTTGTAGCTGGTACAAGTATCTCCTGTTCGCATAAAGTAACCCGTATTGATCCCCAGGAACAGGTTGACCTGAGTGGCCGCTGGAATAACACCGACTCACGCCTGGTGGCAGAACAAATGATTGACCAGGTTTTACATGAAAGATGGGTGGGCGATCACCAGGAGGCACACAGCGGACAAAAACCCGTAGTGATTGTTGGGTTTGTTACCAATAAAAGCCATGAGCATATTGAAGCCGAAACATTTGTTACTGACGTAGAACAATCCTTTATAAGATCCGGAAGAGTGCGCCTGGTACAGGGAGGAAAGAAAAGAGATGAGCTGCGTGCAGAAAAAGCCGATCAGCAAACCAACGCTTCTACCTCCAGTATGAAAAAGTTTGGTCTTGAACAGGGCGCCGACTACATTCTGCAAGGCTCTATCAACTCTATTGTTGATTCACAAAAACGCAAAAAAGTGGTGTATTACCAGATCAATCTGGAGTTAACCAATATCCAAAGCAATGAAGTGGTATGGTTAGGTGACAAGAAGATTGCCAAATACGTGAAAAACTAATTGATCTTACTCAGCAGGTTAGCTGCAATTATACCCGGAATGGCTTTACCTCTTAAACATACGATAAGAGCATTGGGCGTTGCATGTCCGATGCTCTTGTTATTCTCCTGCGCCACGTACAATAATCGCATTGGGAATTATTACGAACAGGTGGTGAATAACCAGTTCGATAAAGCATACCTGTCGATAGACCATAACAAACTGTTGCAACGCAGACGCAACAGGTTGCTGTACCTTTTTGAAAAAGGGAAGATGGCTCATTTGCTGAAACAATACGACAGCAGCAATGTGTACTTTAATGAGGCCGATCTGTTTATTGAAGATGCCCGAACCACCGCAGGGGATATAGCGCTCGGCACCTTGCTGAACCCCATGATGGAAACCTACAAAGGCGAAGATTTTGAAAAGTTCATGGTGCATTACTACAAAGCCCTTAACTACCTGAATCTTGGCCAGAGCGGGGAAGCCATGGTGGAAGCCCGCCGGATCTCCCTTACCAGTTATGCACTGCAGGATAAAACCGGTAACAAGAACAACCGCTATTCAGATGATGCTTTTTCGCTGATGATGCAGGGCATTATCTATGAACAGGATGGCGATATCAACAATGCATTCATCTCTTATAGAAATGCCGCGGATATTTTTTTGAAGAATAATAACCTGTGGTATGGCGTTAGCCTCCCCGAACAGTTGAAGCAGGATGTATTACGTACTGCCGCTGCCATGGGATTTACGGGAGACGTACAACATTATTCCTCTTTATTTAATACCCCGTTGCGGCCGGTTACCAAAGCCCCGGGCGGCGAGCTGGTTTTGTTTTGGGAAAACGGGCTGGCCCCGGTGAAACAGGAGCAGGATTTTATGTTCGCTCTTACAAAAGATGGGCTTGGCAATTTTACCTTTACCGATGCTACCGGCACGGTAAACGTTCCCTTTATTTTCGACGACAAGTTTATTAATAAGGATAGTTTAAAAGCGGCAGACATTCGCTCATTGCGGGTGGCCTTTCCTAAATACCAGGAAAAACCGGTTTTTTACACCCAGGCCAGCATTACTGCAAACAATGCGCAATACAATTTCGAAAGCGCCGAAGACATCAATGATCTGGCTTTTGCCACGTTGAAAGAACGGTTCTTTAAAGAAATGACCAAAACCTTAAGCCGGCTGGCGGTTAAAAAACTGGCCGAAGCAGCAGCCCGGCCCAAAAGCAACGATAAAAATAAGGATGAAAAAGAGGCGTTGGCCACTGCCATCCAGATTTTTAGTTTCGTTACCGAAAAGGCCGATACCCGTAACTGGCAGACTTTACCACATACCATCTTATATACCCGAATCCCCCTGCAACAGGGTACTAATACCATACAAATCAACTTCTTGGGGGTTAATCAGCAAACCAAACCCTTGACACTCACGGTACAAGGCAATGGCCGGCTGCAGGTGCAGAATGTATGCACACTGCGGTAGGTTCAAATTGAACTCAATTTTTATAATATAGAATTAAGCGGATAAGCATTCACCGTGGGGTGGCTTATCCGCTTATTTTTTCAGGAATTAGTAATGCTTGCAACGTGATTCCTTTAAAATAAATGCATTTTAGAAACATATTACAGGCAGACAAAACCCAGTTTTAATCCAGGTAAAACCTGGGTTTTGTCTGGGCTTGGTCTGGGCTTGGTCTGGGTTTGGTCTGCGTTTAATCTTAAAAAAGCTCAAAAAAGTCCAGGAAAAGGTACACTCTACCTTATAGAGAAAGTCATGTTTGGAAGCTGTAACGATTCTTTACCATTTAACTCCAATTTCTAACCATTCATACAATCCATAAAAGCACTAAAAGTTGGTTAAACTTGCATAGATCAATGATAATCAATGATTATCGGTTAAGCTGATTAGTATTTAATAAGCATTACTGTAAAAAAAATGGTACTATGTGTTGCATAGTACTAAAATCCTCCCTATATTTGTGATGTGAAAGGGAATAAAACCCCGGCTTCACAAACAGCCATGCCAATTCCAATAATTATAGCCATCTTAATTGCCCTGTTTACCCTGGGCGCCACCATGAACAAACCAACAGGCAAACCAGACGAAGTAGTGATCCTCGGTGGGAAACATTATAACTGGGTTGATAAAAAAGAGGATCAGAATACCTTAGTGGTAATGGCGCCCGAACAAAAGGACCATACGGTAACCATTCAGGGTCAGCGGGAACCGGCGCTTTTTGAAAATATATTTTCAGTTTTCAGATTGATATCAGACCAGAAAGGAGAAGAACCCATGACAGCCATCAATAATTCTATTAACAGCAACATAAAACAGGCCATAGCCCTGTCCGTAAAAGAATAGCCATGAATATCGAGAACACCCAAAGTCAAATGCGGAAAGGGATCCTGGAGTTTTGCATTCTTTCAATCATCCGCCGCGGGGAAGCTTACCCGAGTGATATTGTGGATGAAATGAGAGGGGCAAATCTCCAGATCCTGGAGGGAACCCTTTACCCCTTGTTAACCCGGTTGAAGAATGCAGAAATGCTAACCTATAGATGGGTTGAGAGTAACTCGGGCCCTCCCCGCAAATACTTTTCGCTTACCCCCAAAGGCGAAGGGTTTTTTAAAGAACTGGAAGCTACGTGGAATGAGCTGGCCAATGCGGTGAATACGCTGGCCAGCAAGCGCGAGTCGTTGGTTTCATCAGTCAACTCAAATCCGAACGAAAATTCATCATACCCAACCGAAACTACCCAACCCAACACTTAAAACTTCAACCAACAAACACTATCACCATGAAAAAGGTAATCAACATAAATTTCCAGGGCAGGGTGATCCCTATAGAGGAGACTGCTTTTGAAATACTAAAGCAATACATCGAAAGTTTGCGAAGGTATTTTGCAAACGAAGAAGGCCGCGATGAAATTGTCAACGACATTGAAAGCCGTATTGCCGAACTGTTTTCTGAAACATTAAAAAAAGGAGCTACCTGCATCACTGACGCAGATGTACAGTCTGTAATGGCCAGCATGGGCCGTCCTGAAGATTTTGAAGCAGAGGCGGGCCTCAATGAAAATGGCGGCGCCCAGGCATCAGGTACCGGGGCAGGAGCCAGTCAGCAACAACAAAGCTCCTCATCACAACAGTCCCAGTCAACAGGTGGCGCAGGCTCCTATAGCAGTCCGGGCGCTGGCCGTGGCCGGTTGTATCGCAATGCCGATGATAAAATTATTGCCGGTGTATGTAGTGGTTTGGCCAATTACTTTCACATAGACCCCGTGATCATGCGAATTATATTTGCGGTGTTGTTGTTCACCGGTGGTTCAGGGTTTCTTGTATACATCATCTTATGGGTAGCGGTTCCCTCACAATCTGTTCAGGCAAACATCACCAAAAGATTATACCGCAGTTCAGACGATAGGGTAATAGCAGGGGTGTGCGGTGGTTTGGCTGCTTATTTCAACATCAGTACCTGGGTACCCCGCCTCATCTTTGCCCTGCCATTGATCATCGGGTTATTCTCAGGCGTTTTTAACTGGTGGTGGAGTCATGATATGGATTTCTGGTTCGGACCAAGAGTAGTGACCGGTTCTTTAAGCAGTACTTTGTTTGTAACCTATATAGTTTTGTGGATAGCATTGCCCATTGCCGTTACAGCAGCCGAAAAGCTCGAAATGCGGGGGGAGCGCGTTGATCTGAACTCTATCCGTGATACTGTTAAGGAAGACCTGGAGAGTTTCAGATCTAAAGCACAGAACTGGGGAAATGAAGTAAAACAATCAGCCCAGCAATTTGGCGACCGCGCCAAAGAGTTCCGCCAAAGCGAACGGGTAAAAACCTTCACCCACGAGGCTTCCTCTACTGCCCGCAACGCCGGCAGCGGCATTGGCCATATCATTGGCGTATTGTTCAAAGCGTTCTTTCTGTTTATTGTAGGCATAGTGGCGCTGGCCCTGTTTGGCACTTTAATGGGATTGCTTTTTGGCGGCGTGCCGATAATGTCGTTCAAAGATTTTCTGCTTGAAGGTTTCTGGCAGAACTTCCTGGCCTGGTCAACCGTGTTCCTGTTCCTCGGCGTTCCTGTCATAGCATTGATCACCTGGTTGATCCGCCGTATAATGGGCGTACGTTCTAAAAACCATTATCTCGGTTATGTATTTGGCACTTTATGGTTTATTGGCATCGTAAGCGCAGCATTGCTCACCGGGTCTATTGTTCGCAATTTCAGATCAAGAGATTTTGTAGAAGAGAATGTATCAGTAGCACAACCTGCCCATGGAAAGTTATACCTGGATGTAACTGCCCGTAATATCAACTATCATTACTATAGCAGCGACTGGTTCGATTGGGATGAAGACTGGCCATTATTTGGCGCTAACCTCGACTCCTGTATGCTGAATTCAGTACGCGTAGATGTGGCTAAAAGCACCGACAGCGCTTTTCATGTAACAAAACGAATGTTTAGCCGCGGAAGCAATCCCATAAATGCACGCAACCTGGCAGAAAAGATCAGTTTTCAAACATACCAGGTCGATAGCATATTATACCTGCCCAAAGGATTTTTGATCAGCAAAAATGAACGGTTCAGAAACCAGCAGGTATTATTGATCTTACAGGTTCCTGTTGGTAAAAGATTCTTTTTCGACAGAAACATTTCAAAGTACAATTCGTTCGATGTGCGGTACAACCGTCATGGCGATTTTGACATCGATGATACGTGGGACCGTACCTACCGGGTTGAAACTGATAAGGAATATATTATGACACCCGATGCCCCCAGAAAAGTGAAAGACCTTGATCCCGAAGCATTGCGCAGGGGAGAATATAAGGACAGGGAAAAAGAGGAGAATAAAGAAGAGAATAAAGAGGAGAATGACCAACATAAAAACAGGCATGACCGTAAAAATAACGAGCCTGCACAAAAAGATACTACCAGTGGCTATCGTTACCACAAGCAAACACCGGTAAAGAAAGCAGATTCAATACCTGCTAAAGCGAACACCTCCTCTGCCAGTGTACAGTCTAACGATTCAGTACATCCGATCTCATTGTTTTCACCCTGGGTTGTCAACAACGCAATTAGTTAACAGCCGCATGAAAATTTTGATTAACCCTCCCCGCCGCTTTGCTTAACCGTTAGTCGGAAGCAGGCGGGGTTGAAGTTGGAACAAAAGGGCCTTGTTGAGGGCCCTTTTTCTGCCTCCCCCCGGCCCCCTCCGGTGGAGGGGGAGAAATACAACCTCGCGCAATTATTCAACCTGTTAACTTTTCAACATTCGTACTGCCTACCTCTTACCTCCCTTATCAACACTGTTAACTTTCTTTTTCTTAAGCCCACCTCACACTTTAATCAGATATCAACTGGCAACTGGTTAACTTGTCAACCTCCTACTTAATACACATAGCTCCTCATCCACATGTTAACTTGTCAACTAATAAACTAAATTTGCCGCCAAACAAAAACTACACATACTGTATGAAGAACACGCCTTTCACGCAAAAGCATATTTCCCTGGGGGCTAAAATGGCGGAATTTGCCGGATATAATATGCCCATTTCCTATAGCGGCATCAACGACGAACATGCTGCCGTGAGAACCAATGCAGGAGTATTTGACGTAAGCCACATGGGCGAGTTTATTCTGAAAGGCGAGCATGCGCTTGACCTTATTCAACGGGTTACCTCGAACGACGCCTCTAAATTGACTGCCGGCAAAGCCCAGTACAGCTGCCTGCCCAACCTGGAAGGCGGTATTGTTGATGACCTGCTGGTATACTGCATCGAAGAGAACAACGTGTACATGCTGGTAGTAAATGCTTCCAACATCGAAAAAGACTGGAACTGGATCTCGAAGTTCAATACCAACAACGTGGAAATGCACAACATTTCCGACAAAACCTGTCTGCTGGCCATTCAGGGACCCAACGCCACCAAAATGTTGCAACCCCTCACAGATATTGATATTCTTAATTTAAAATACTACACATTCGCCAAGGGCAAATTTGCCGGGGTTGATAATGTGGTGATCAGCGCCACCGGTTATACCGGCGCGGGCGGCATTGAAATATATTTTGAAGATAAAGCCGGCAGCGGCGAAAAAGTTTGGGACGCCATTTTTAAACTGGGTGCTCCCCAGGGTCTGAAACCAATTGGTTTGGGCGCCCGCGATACCCTGCGCCTGGAAATGGGTTTCTGTTTGTACGGAAACGACATTGACGACACTACATCACCCCTGGAAGCCGGTTTGGGCTGGATCACCAAATTCACCAAAGACTTCACCGCCCGTGCGATTTTGGAAAAACAAAAAGCTGCCGGTGTTACGCGTAAACTGGTTGGGTTCGAAATGATTGACAAAGGCATTCCCCGCCACCATTACGACATAAAAGACGCAGCAGGTAATAAAATAGGGTTCGTTACCTCGGGCACACAGGCCCCCAGTTTGCAAAAAGCCATTGGTATGGGCTATGTAAACCTGGAGCATGCCTCACTCGACACGGAGATTTATATCGGCGTGCGCGACAAGCTGTTAAAAGCGAAGGTGGTTAAGTTCCCTTTTATTTAATAAAAGTTCCATGAGTATTGGCCACTACATTCCGTTCAATGGAAGGGCCGTTTCAGGTTCCAGGTTGCAGGATTCAGGGTGTACGAATTTCAGGTTGTTGAAAAAATTTCGGGCTTCCCGAAAATCGGGCCCCTGTAACCTGTAACTTGTAACGTGTAACACTTACTCTGGCGTACTTCTTGCTGCAAAGGGCTACGTTTTCCTAAATTAGCGATCCCTGTATGCCTACAATCCATCTGACCACCTTTATTGCCGCACCTATAGAAAGGGTTTTTGATCTGAGCCGTAGCATTGACCTGCACAAAAAATCTATGACCGATTACCGCGAAGAAGCTGTAGCAGGAACCGTCATGGGATTGATAAACCTGAATGAAACAGTGACCTGGAAAGCCAAACACCTGATGAAAACCCGGGTGTTGCAGATACAGATCACTGCCATGCAAAGACCGCTCTCTTTTACCGACGAAATGAAAAAAGGCGATTTCAAGAGCATGAAACATGAGCACCATTTCAAGGAAATTGAAAACGGTACGCTGATGATCGATGTTTTCAAATTTGAAGCGCCCTATGGTGGACTGGGAAGATTTTTCAGTGGCATTTACCTCTCGGGCTACCTGGAAAAACTGCTTGAACAACGCAACGAACTGATAAAAGAATATGCGGAGAGCAGCAAATGGAAACATGTTCTGGACAAGAAATATCAATAGGCACGATTGTTAATTGTCAATAGCACATTGATTTGCCCATTGCCAATTGAAATAAGTACTTTTGCGATTTATAAGAATTATGTCAAACAACAAACCGACTCTATACACATCTCCGTCTCCTGCGTTACTTGATTTGTACGATATTAATAATACAATTGTTGTGATCATCGATGTGTTTCGCGCCACATCAACCATTGCTACCGCATTGTATAATGGCGCCAAATGCATCATCCCGGTTGACAGTGTAGCCAAGTGCATTGAACTGGGTAAAAAAATTGAAGCCATTACCGCCGGTGAACGCGATGGTAAAATAGCTGAGGGGCTGGAATACGGCAATTCACCCTTTGAATATTCAAAAGAATTTATCAGTGGTAAAACGCTGGTGCTCACTACTACCAATGGCACAAAATTGTTGCATATGGCATTGGAGCGGGGTGCCGGACATATTATAACCGGCTCGTTCCCCAACGTGTCTGCTATTTGCGATTATCTTATTCAGCAAAAACAGCCGGTATTACTGGGTTGCGCAGCCTGGAAGGACCGCGTGAATATGGAAGATATGTTATTTGCCGGGGCGGTGATACACCAGGTGAAAGAACATTTCAATATCAATTGCGACAGTTCCGGAATTGCTGAAACCCTGTACCTCAACGCCAAAAGCGACATGTACGCTTTCATTAAAGACAAACAGGCCACCCACTTTCAACGCCTTACCAATTTTGGGCTGGAAAAAGATATCCGCTATTGCCTTACGCCCGATGTTGCCAATGTATTGCCGTTTTATGAAGATGGTAAACTGGTGGTACACAATGGCCAGTATTAAGCAGACACATTTTAGCTTTCCTTTAATAAACTATATCAGATCCCTTTGCGTTATTTGCAAAGGGATCTTCTTTTCTGCGCTCCTGCATTTTCCTGCCCGGTAAATAGTGCGGTTGTATATACCTGTTGATAGGTAAGGTGTGGGTTAACGTAACCATCATAGTTATTTTTTTAGCATATTATAGCTCGCTTCCGGTAAGGGTTTGGTAAAACAGGTCATTTTTGAATAGGCCTGGGTGCAAATTTGGTGCGGCAGGTACCTGTAACACCTTGCAAGCAAAGCGGCGGCCTGGTTCCAGGTCAATAAGTTATACACATAATGCCTGTTTTAATAAAAAAAAGCATTTAAAAGCACCCGGTGAAGCATTATGTAAGCTATTTTTTATAATATTTGTGCTGCAAATCAAATGGGGGGGTGGAATTGAATTTGCATATTCTTCATTAAGCCTGATTGTAGATCATTTCATTATTAGGTGCCGCAGCGATAGAGAATGTGAAAAATAGCAGAACCCGGAGTCGTCAGAAAGTAGCCCAATTGCCCTGAATGTACGCTATAGGGGTTAAAAAGTGACAGAAAAGCGGGATCGGACCCAAAAATTTTTTACTTTTTGTAAATTTGGCGTATTATTGTGTTTGGAATAGGGCTGATAAGTCATACCCGATACTCACAAAGCTCATCAGTTATTCTCATTCCACGCATATAAAACTCATTTCAATTTTTTTCAACAGAATTTTCAACGAACAAAGTTTGCTCGTCTGATTAGGTGTTAACTCACAAGTTATTTTATGTATGACATTTTGCAATTGAACGACATGCTCGTTCCAGAACTGTTAGATATTGCTGAACAGTTAAAAATACCCAACGCAAAAAAATTAGACAAACAGGAGCTAGTATATAAAATCCTAGATAAGCAGGCTGTGATGGCCAGTGCAGTAAAGAATAATGCAGCCGATGATAAAGGAAAACGTAAAAGAGTAGTAAAGACTACTACTGCAAACGCGACGGAAGAAGCTGATGTAGTTAGTGGTGATGACAAACCAGTGCGTAAGGAATTGAAGAAGGAAGCTCCCAAAAAGAAAGTGATTGAAAAACCAGCTCCGGCGCCGGCTCCGGTGAAAAAGGGTCGCAAGAAACCAGAGCCTGAAGAAGAAGAAGAGGAAGAAGCAACCCCTGTATTACCAGTGATGATGGATGATGATGATGATAATGATCATGATCATGATGATGAAATGCATGATGAAATGCCTTCACACGATGACGAAGATGAAGACGAAGGTGATGAAGAAGAAGGCGGCACCATGATCTCTCACCAGCACCAGCACCACCAGCACCAGCACAACGAACGGATCTCAGAGCAGCAACCTTCGATAGATCAGCAACAAAAATCATATCCCCATCGCCGCGAATCTTCCTTTAACATTGAATTTGACGGCGTTATCATGGCAGAGGGTGTTTTGGAAATGATGCCCGACGGATATGGTTTCTTACGCTCTTCAGATTACAACTACCTTTCTTCTCCCGACGATATCTATGTTTCTCCCTCTCAGATAAAATTATTCGGCTTAAAAACAGGTGACACCATTTTCGGTGCTGTTCGTCCGCCCAAAGAAGGAGAAAAATATTTTGCGTTATTGAAAGTGGAAACTATCAATGGTAAACAACCGGAAGATGTACGTGACCGCGTACCTTTCGATTACCTGACACCACTGTTCCCATTCGAAAAGTTGAACCTGTTCACGGTTCCCAATCAATACAGCACCCGTATCATGGACCTGTTTACGCCCATTGGTAAGGGACAACGCGGATTGATCGTGGCGCAGCCAAAAACCGGTAAAACCGTATTGCTGAAAGAAGTGGCTAACTCCATTGCAGCCAATCACCCCGAATGTTATTTGATGGTGGTACTGGTTGATGAGCGTCCTGAGGAGGTTACCGATATGGAGCGCAGCGTACGTGCCGAAGTAATAGCTTCTACTTTTGATGAACCAGCTGAAAAGCATGTGAAAGTATCTACCATCGCCCTGCAGAAAGCAAAACGCCTGGTAGAGTGCGGTCATGATGTAGTTATTCTGTTAGACTCTATTACCCGTTTGGCCCGCGCCCATAACACCGTAGCGCCTGCATCAGGTAAAGTATTATCTGGTGGTGTGGAAGCGAACGCCATGCAAAAACCCAAACAATTCTTTGGCGCCGCCCGTAAAATCGAGAACGGCGGTTCATTAACCATACTGGCTACTGCATTGATCGATACCGGTTCTAAAATGGATGAAGTGATCTTTGAAGAGTTCAAAGGTACCGGTAACATGGAATTACAGCTCGATCGCCGCCTGGCCAACAGACGCGTGTTCCCGGCCATTGACCTGGTAGCATCTTCTACCCGTCGCGATGACCTTTTGCTGGAACGCGATGTGCTGCAACGCATGAACCTGTTACGTGTATATCTTACAGATATGAATACGGAAGAAGCAATGAGCGAATTGCTGAAACGTATGCGTGGTACAAAAGACAACACGGAGTTCTTAGCAAGCATGAACGGCTGAAGTCCATCGGCCACCCATCATACTAAAAAGCCACACCGGTAATACCGGGTGGCTTTTTTATATAGTGCCTTTAACCTTGCATCTTTGGCCTCCCCCAGTCCTCCCGACAATCGGGACAGGCTCTCCAACAGAGAGGGAGGTTGACTTTTTTATTTCATGATAGCATCAATCTTTTTCGCCAGTTGACGGTCTTTATCGGTAACCACATCACCGGCATCGTGGGTGCTTAACCATACTTCTACCGTGTTCCAAACATTGGTCCACATAGGGTGATGGTCCATCTTTTCAGCCTCCAGCGCCACACGCGTCATAAAAGCAAATGCTTCGGAGAAGTTTTTAAATTCAAACTTCTGATATAGCTTGTTGTTTTGCTCTTGCCACATATAATTAGTTTTAGTTGTGAAAGGTCGGTTTTGAAAGGCAATAGGCAGTGGTGAAAAGGCAATCGGCAATCGGCAATCGGCAATCGGCAATCGGCAATCGGCAATCGGCAATCGGCAGTGAATTTCAGATGGCGCAAGGTCGGATCAATATTTAAAGAATCGCCAGCCTTCGCTCATTCTACGCTCACAATTCACTACTTACTACCAAACTCCCTTTATCAACTCTATCAACCTATCCTTTTAACGAAAAAGCCTTACTTCAAACTCTGGTCAACTTGTTAACTCGTCAACTGGTCAACTAAAAAATCAGGTGCCCCTTATTCTTAATCTTCTCATTCGTTAACTCCATCACCAACTGCACGCCATTGATACTTTTAACAGAACCAATGATCTGCTGAAAGAACGCATCCGGCACGGTATCACCTTTCATCAGCCACAAAAAATCGAGATGTCTGAATTCGGGCAACAGGTACTCCCCATCATACTGATTGTTATATAAATAGTGTACCAGGCTGCCTGTGGGTTCACGGTATTCAAAAACGGAGAAATAATAGTTGCGGTTTTTTTTCGCCAGTTGGATCTCTATATCGTTGTTTATGCGAAAATCAAAATGTAATAAATGATTCAGATGCCAGCAGAACTGGTAACTTTTCAGGGGTGCTACAATACCGGCCAGTCGGGTATCCTCAAAAAAATCATTGGCCAAATCATCCAGGTCGAGCTTAAGTTTCATGCCATAATATTGGCATAAAGGTATAAAACTTAGAATTCAACAGGGCCTTCTTTCATTTCCTGTCCTCTTTTATACTTCACCGTGGTTTTATCGCCTTTATTGAACTGTGATAACGCCTGCATATAGGTTTCGAGCGAACTGGTGTTAAAGCTGCCTAACTGTATAATAATATCCCCGGTTTGAATACCTGCTTTTTGAGCGGGCCGACCATCGGTAACGCCATCAACCCGCACGCCGCCGCCCGAAAAAGTATAATCGGGCATAATGCCCAGCGTAACATTAAACCGGGCGGTGGTTGACATAGCAGGCTCGCGTGTTTTTTGAAAAGCCAGCTTTCCTTTGGTATTGGTGACGTCAACCAGGCTTTCAATATATTTTACAACAAACACCTCACCCGGGTAATTGAGCTTGTTGTAATCATCGGTAGGCTTGTGGTAATCGCTGTGTAAACCGGTAAAAAAGAACAGCACGGGGATGTTCTTTAAATAAAAGGATGTATGATCGCTGGGCCCAATGCCGCTGGAGTCGTATTTGACTGTAAAATACTTTTGTTTGCTTAAAGAAGTAAATACAGGGCCCCAGGCAGGGGAGGTGCCGTAACCGCCAATAGTAATGGATCTGGTGCTGTCGTTTAACCGGCCCACCATATCCATATTCACCATAAAGTTCACGGATTGCAGGTCGATGGTAGGGTGTTTGGTAAAGTATTTTGAACCGAACAGCCCCAGCTCTTCACCCGAAAAAGCAATGAACACATAATTGTTGTTCTTGTCTTTCGACAATTTCAGCAGGCGGGCCAGTTCAATAAGCGCAGCTGTACCGCTGGCATTATCATCGGCGCCATTGTGGATCTGTTTTTCACCCGTGCGCATCAATGAGTTGCCATCTTCGCCATAACCCAGGTGATCGTAGTGCGCGCCAAAGACAATCGTATTGGGAGCGCCGTTATTAATGATGCCGATCACATTGTGACCGGTTCTTTTTTTATCGCTGATCACTGTTTTCAGGCGAATGTCCAACGTAGCAGATTCATCAGCCAGGTATTGCTTGCATGCTTTTGCGGTTAAATACACAACCGGAATAACAGCCGGACTGCTATTGTCTTTACCATCGAATTTGAGGTCGTCGGCTATATGTGATGTGTTATATACGAATAGCGCTGTAGCGCCTTTTTCGGCAGCTTTACCGGCAATGGTCTTAATAGCGCTGGTCAAATCGAAGTGCGGGTTCTCCTTATTGTCTTCAATAATGTCTTTCAGGTCATCGAACCAGGGAACGCCTTTTTCCTTTACCGCAGGCGATACAGCGGCTTCAAGGCTCGAGGTGGGACAAAATACAAACGGGAAGTATTCATCATTTAATTTCAGCTCATGGTCATTTACAATCAATAATGTAGATCCATTGATCTGTTTGCCATCATAAATTTCAAATGGTTGTAACCAGCCCTGTTCCCCTTTAGGTTCAAGACCGGCTTTTTGAAATTGATCGCTTATATATTCATACGCCAGTTTTTCTCCGTTAGTACCGGCCCTTCTTCCTTCCAGCTTGTCATCTGCCAGGTACATAACATGTGCCTGCAGGTTGGTAATCATAACTTTATCGGCTTTTTTCAACTTCTGGCCAACTGAAGAAAAGGAGGCGAGCAATAAAATGGTCAATAAACGCATGTACAGGTTCATTGTACTTATTTTTCAGGCTTGGGTGCAAACAAAGATATCATTAGACAAAGCCTGTACCAATAATTGTTTATCATAAGATCCTCAATTTATAAAACGTCCTGGCAAAGAAAAACCTCAAGCCGCGTGATGGAAATAATACTATTTTAACAGATTTCGAGGGATAGGATCAACCGGCTGCAGAATAATATCCGAACAAATTACTTTATTATCTGTTTATAAATGACTGTTAACCGGATGTTTCGGAAACAAGCGACTTCCAAACGGCTATATTAATTTTGTTTAACATCGTTTTTTTCTTTATAACCTCACCTTTTTTCCTTTACTTTTGCAGATTGCCCTTTTGTGAGTTCACCCCCGACCGGGGGAAATTGATTTGTACAGCGGCAACGGAAATTTAAAATTTAGCATGGCACTACCTCATCTTATTAAGTATGTGTATACCAATGGAACTGACGAAGTGATCCGGAGGGGAAAGAAGATACACGCTATTGGATATGTTGAACTGGTGGACTATGATGAACTACTTGATTCTGTAACCTTCAGGGTGAAAGATGACAGTTACACCACCTACTATAAAGTAAACATACAGAAGTTTAAGGATGCGCGTACCCTTTCGGTACGTTGTGCATGTCCCTATAATTTAGGCGATATCTGCCGGCACGAAGCTGCAGCGCTTATTCAGCTTCAGGAGATGCTGGATAAAAATATGCTGAAGACGGAAAAAGTTGATTACGATCAAAAGCATACCGTTTTGAAGATGAAATTCATCGATCTCAAAACATTACGGTTGCTTTGTTCGCCTGAAGCATATATCGAAGCAGAAAAGTATTTACGCACCCAACGTGTAGATATAGAATATGCGCAGGACGAAGTGGTGAAAGCCACCGTAACTATCGAAGGCACGCCCTGGAAAGTGGTGATACGCAAGAACGAAGAAAGAAACTTTGATACCAGTTGCACTTATGAAGATCGCCTGCATCCGCTTTGTTTGCCCAAGGTGATCGTTTTTCTGCAATTGCTGAATGCATACGGCCCTTATTATTTCGACTCCATTCGTAACTGGGATAAAGAAAAAAATAAATTGCTGGAGGCCTATGGTTATCAGCTAAGCGATAACCTCGAGGGCAAGTTTGAATTCACCTATAAAGATGGCAAACCATTTTTACGGGTGCTGGATTCCTCCATTAAACGTATTTCACCGGATGCAGCACGCTCCAAACCAAAGCCGGTAGAAGTAGTAACGCCTGTTGATGATGACACAGAGGCCGTGGATGTACCAGATAACACACCCAAATACACCCAACGTATAGGCGTGGTGTTTAATTTCAACCACGATAGCTATCCCGGCTTTGCCGTTGACGCCATTAGTGGCGAAATGAATGAAGAAGCTACGCAGTTTACCGGCAAAATTGAGAAGCTGGACCTTACCAAGTTTGTAAACCTGGAGGTGTACAGCGAAAGCGACCGGCAAATGATGCCCCAGCTGCGCAAAATGCAGGAGGCAGAGGTAACCAAATACCTTAACCGAAATTCGCCTTTCAGCGGCATTTGGGAAAACATCGTTCACAACGAAGAAGATGATTTGCCGGAAGAAACCAAGGCCCTGATGGTGGAATACCTGCATCCCAAACTGAAAAAACTGATTGCAGAAGTAGCGGCCAACCCGTTTGTATTTTACCTGAATGGCAAAAAGCCTTTCAAGACTGAGAACCTGCATACCGCCGGTATTGTAACTGATTATATTACCCCGTACTTTAAAGTAATTGCCGGCAAAAACAATTATGAAATTGAATGCTGGGTAAAACTGAACGGGCAACAGGTGAACATCAGCGAGAATGGCATCGACAGCAGTTTACTTTTCTTCTATAATGATAATTTGTTTTTATGGGATAAACCGGAAGACGTAAGCCTGGTGACCCAGTTTCATGGAAAAGGAAAACTGGTGTACTCAAAAGCCGACTGGCCCGAGCAATTGCGTAAGATGGTACTGCCGCTTACTAAAGAGTATCATGTTGAATTTGATAGCAGCCTGGTAAGTGAAGTAAAAGACGGCGATCCTGAAAAAAGAGTGGTGTTGCAGGAAAAAGGCGATTACCTCGTATTTCAACCATTGTTCTCTTACAAAGGGTTCGAAACAAAACCCGGTGGTAAAGATGAACTGGTAATACCTGATACGGAAAAAGTGGTGATCGTTCACCGGAACAGAGAAAAAGAAATACAGTTTATAAAAAAGCTGGAAGCGCTGCACTCAGGGTTCATCCGTCCTGAAGGTGGCCAGCAGCTGGCGTTGAAAGGCAGTGATGTGTTGAAGAACAACTGGTTCTTCCTGTTTGTAGACGCCATGAAGGAATTGAAGATCCCGGTATTTGGATTTGATGCGTTGAAGAACTTCCGTTTCAATACCGCGCGCCCGCAAACGAAGATCCATATCAGCAGCAATACCGATTGGTTCGATGCGCGGGTTGACATTGTGTTCGGCGATCAAAAAGTAACCATTGCCGATGTAAAGAAGGCGCTGGCCAACCGTCAACAGTTTGTACAACTGAACGACGGCACTTTAGGTATTTTACCAGAGGAGTGGATCAAAAAATACTCGCTCCTGTTCCGCGTGGGTGAAGGCAAACAAAACCAGTTGCGCCTGTCGAAATACCACATGAGCGTGATTGATGAACTGTACGACAATCGCAGCGAGGAAGAACTGGTTTTAAAACTGGAAGAGAAATACGAACAACTAAAGAGTTTCAACAAAATAAAAGAGATCCCGCTTCCTGAACATTTGAAGAGCATCCTGCGTCCTTACCAGGAGCACGGGTATCACTGGTTGCATTATCTCAGTGAGATAGGCTGGGGTGGTATTCTGGCCGATGACATGGGTTTGGGTAAAACCGTACAGGCATTATCGTACCTGAACTATTACCGCACCAGCCAGGGCAAATTACGAGCCCTGGTGGTTTGTCCTACCACGCTGATGTTTAACTGGGAGAATGAGATCAAGAAATTTACGCCTTCTCTTACTTACTATATCCACCATGGTGGTGAAAGAACAAGAGGGAAGGAACAGTTCATGAGTGCAGAGATCATCATCACCACGTATGGTACTTTGCGCAGCGATATAAAACTGTTGGTTGAAGTACCATTCGATTATGTGGTGCTCGATGAATCGCAGGCTATCAAGAACCCTACCAGTAAGGTTACCAAAGCCGCCTGTTTACTGCAATCGAAAAACAGGCTCTGTTTAAGTGGTACGCCTTTGCAGAATAATACGTTCGACATTTTTGCCCAGATGAACTTCCTGAACCCGGGCATGCTCGGCAGCGTAGAATTCTTCAGGCAGGAGTTTGCTATACCTATTGACAAATTCGGCGAGGCTGATCGCAAAGATCACCTGCGCAAATTGTTATATCCATTTATTTTGCGCCGTACCAAAGAGCAGGTGGCTAAAGACCTGCCCGATAAAATTGAGACCATCCTGTTCTGTGAAATGGAAAGCGAACAAATGGCTATTTATGATGCTTACCGCAACGACTTCCGAGATAAGATCATGGGTACCATTGAACAGAACGGTATACAACGGTCACAATTGACCATTCTGCAGGGCCTGATGAAACTGCGTCAGATCTGTGACTCACCAGCCATCCTGAACGAGGCGGAGAAATTCCCCAATCATTCAATAAAACTCGAAGAGTTAGGCCGTGAGATCACGGAAGGTGTCAGCAACCACAAAGCACTGGTGTTCTCCCAGTTCCTGGGTATGCTGGCGTTGATTAAAGAAAAGCTGAAAGAGCTGGAAGTTGATTTCGAATACTTCGATGGCAGCACCTCGGCTATTGACCGGGAAAAGGCCATTCAGCGTTTCCAGAACGATGAAAATTGCCGCGTATTCCTGATCTCGCTGAAGGCGGGTGGTGTGGGTTTGAACCTTACTGCCGCCGACTATGTGTACATTGTTGACCCCTGGTGGAACCCGGCGGTTGAACAACAGGCCATTGACCGTACGCATCGTATTGGTCAAACGAAAAACATTTTCGCCTACCGCATGATCTGTAAGGACACCATTGAGGATAAGATCCTGCAACTACAGGATAAAAAACGCATGTTAGCCAAAGACCTTATCACCGATGATGAAGGGTTTGTTAAATCGCTTACCCGCGAAGATGTGGAATACCTGTTCAGCTAGTAAAGAACTGGTTTTCACTGTATAACTTAAACGATTTCCTTAGGGATCCTATATAATGCCACGATAAGCACTTAAGTGTATATCGTGGCATCGTTTTTAACGATTATGCGCCGGTAACTTATCCAGTCACCTGAAACTTTTTGCCACCATCTTTGTTCACACAAGTTTGCCGGTAAACTGACGTCAAAACCTTTATCTGTAAGTAATAGTAAACCCATACATGAAAAAGCTTTTTACTCTGTTCCTATTGGTTATCGGATTTGCAATGGCTGGTAATGCCCAAACAGGAACCATTCAGGGTAAGTTATACGATAGCGCGTTCGTTGACAACCTGGTAGATGCTACTGTAACCGTACTTCATGCAACCGATACCTCGGTTATATCCTATACCCTGGCCGATGCAAAGGGAGAATTCAAACTCAAAAACATCCCAGTTGGCAATTATCGTTTAATGATCAGCTATCAGGGTTATGCCACTAAGTATATTAAATTCAACATTAAGGCCGATTCTGCGAATGTTCAGCTTGGTACTGTTTACATGGCCAGGAAGGATAACATGCTGCAGGAAGTGATTGTGGAAGCGCCTCCCATTGTTGTAAAAAAAGATACCGTTGAATTCAGGGCTGATGCTTTTAAAACAAAACCCAACTCTACAGCCGAAGACCTGTTGAAGAAATTACCAGGGGTGCAGGTAGATAAAGACGGGAATGTAAAAGCACAGGGGGAGGATATTCAAAAGGTATACGTTGATGGCAAGGAGTTTTTTGGTACCGATCCAAAAATGGCTACCAAGAACATTACTGCCGATATGATAGAATCGGTACAGGTGTATGATGATATGAGCGATCAGGCCAAGTTCACCCGTATCGATGACGGGAGCCGATCAAAAACAATCAACATTAAACTGAAGAAAGATAAACGCAAAGGCTATTTTGGCCGCTTTTCGGCAGGTATTGGCGATAATGACCGGTACACCGTAAGTGGCATGTTCAATCGTTTTGATAACGACCGTCGCATCTCCATCCTGGGTGGGTCAAACAACCTGAACAAATCGAGTTTTTCCTTTAATGATATCGTTAGCACCATGGGTGGCTTTGGTTCATCACGCGGTGGCGGAGGTGGAGGCGGCGGTGGTTTTGGCGGCGGTGGTGGCGGTCGCGGCAATAACGGTGGAAGCGGTGGTGGTGGCCGTGGCGGCGGTGGTAATGTTGGCTTTAGCAATTTTGGAAGCAGCAATACCGGTATTACAAAAGCAACCAACGTAGGTATTAACTATACCGATAAATGGGGCAGCAAGGTTGATGTGACAGGCAGCTATTTCTTTTCAAACAGCAATAACCTCAAGGAACAGGAAAGTCTTACCCAGCGCACTGTTGGCGACTCTATTTCGTTGCAGACTGAGAACATGAATTCAAACAACAAGAACCAGAACCACCGGTTCAACCTGCGGTTTGAATATTATATCGACTCCATGAACTCTCTGTTGTATACTCCCAGCCTGGTAGTACAACATTCTGAAACCTATTCGTACGATACCTTGTTTACCCGGGCCTTTTCTGCTAAAACGCCGGAGTTTTTAGCCAATGAAGGCAAAAATGTAAACAGCAACACCCGCAACGGGATAAACCTGAACAATAACTTATTGTATCGCCGCAAGTTTCATAAGCTGGGCCGTACCTTAACTGTTGGGTTGAACAACAGCATCAACAATAGTAATGGAAATGGCACCACCTTCTCCCCATTACGTACGTATAATACTTTGGAAGATCTGACTGGGGTAATTAACCAGGATTTCAGATCGACACAAAAAACAAAATCGATGAACAATGTGCTCAGTGCTTCGTATACTGAACCCATTGGCGCCAACAAGATCCTGGAGTTTAACTATGCATATACCAACCGGCATTCAACCAGCGACCGGGATGCCTTTATCTATGATCCTGTTTCATTAAAATACGACTCGGTATACAAGAGCCAGACCAACTACCTGGAAAATGATTTCATTGCTCACCGGGCCGGGGCTAACTTCCGCGTGCAAAACAAAATGTACAGCTGGCAAATTGGCGCAGCCGTTGAACACTCGGAACTGAATAATTTCAACTCCCGCGCATTGTATGGCGATACCACAATAAAACAATCGTATACCAACCTGTTCCCCACGGCGAACTTTACTTACCAGTTCAGCCGCTCAAAAACCCTGCGGTTCTTTTACCGGGGAAGAACCAACCAGCCATCGGTTAGCCAGTTACAGGAGGTGCCCGATGCATCGAATGTATTATCGGTGTCAAACGGTAACCCTTCTTTGCGGCAGGAGTTTGCCCACAGCGTGAATATCAATTATAATACGTTCAATGCGCAGACCTTTAAGTTCCTGTCGGTTAACATTAACCTGAGCAATACCCATAACAAGATCGTGAACAGCATAGATACATTGCAGACCGACATCAGACACAAATACAACCTGGATACATTACCACATGGGGCTACCTACACCATTCCGGTTAACCTGAATGGATCGTACAGTGCTTCTTCGTTTATAACATATGGAGTGCCTTTGCGGGGAAAGATGAAAGGAAGCAGTCTGAATTTCAATAACTCTGTCACGTATAACCGGGATCTTAACATCCTGTATCAAAAGACCAACGTTACCAACACGTTTATTGTTACGCAAACAGCAGGTATCAACCTGAATCTTAAAGACGCGTTTATTATTGGGTTGAATGCCAGCCTGGCGTATAACAAGGCCTCATATTCACAGCAAAAGATCCTGAACAACGAATACTATACACAAACCTATTCAGCAGATGTGAGTTATCAGTTCCTGAAAAGCTTTGTACTTGCCACTGACTTTGATTACTATGTAAACACCGGCCGCGCCAGTGGTTTTAACCAGGCAATTCCATTGTGGAATGGCAGCCTGGCTTATGAGCTATTCAAAAAGAAAAATGGCGAGCTGAAGTTTTCGGTGAACGACATCATGAACCAGAACCAAAGCATTTCCCGTACAGTGAGCGATGGTACCATTACCGATACCCGCGCAAACGTGTTGCGTCGTTACTTTATGCTCACCTTTACCTATAATCTGAACAGGGCAGGTGGTCCGCAACAACGGCGTGGTGCACCGGGTATGCCCCGCGGCATGGAACGCCAAATGGAGCGCCAGATGAATGGCGGTGGCGGAAGTGGCGGAAATAAAAATCCCCTCCCGAATTAACGGGAAGGGGTAGCACATACTAATGTGGTTTCAGAGGTAAGTGCTATTCGTTATAATTAATCAGTTTTTATTAGAATTTTCTTCTTGCAACAGAAGGCGTGCTGATAGGGGAGTCGCCTAACATAACTACTGCTAACAGGACTTTAACAAATTGAACGATGTTTGAAGATGGGCGGTAGATGGTTTTATGAATTTTCGCCCGGTTTACATCATAATACATTGGATTCTTTTTCATTGGTATTGAATTGAGTATAAATAAACAAAATAAGCCGTTTAAAGTAACGAACAAAGCAACTTTTTTATTGCGTTTACATGAATTTTGTATAATCCTGCAAAAAAGCAAATTGGTTTTCAGTATTTTTCCGTTCCAAACCCTATAAACATGTGCAAAGTAACATCCATGCTACTGGCTTTATTATTAAGCCTTAGCGCTGGCGCACAAGGCGTTTTTGTTAACCAGACAAACACCGCCCTGAAAATGGTGATCGAAGACTATCCCAATCACTTCAGCAATATAAAAGGTGAAACCATCGGCACCCCAGAACCTGCTGTAAACTATAAATCAAAAGTCATCATCCCGGGATCAGTAAACTGTATGTTGACTGAATCAAAAACAACCGCGGCTTACAGCTGGAAGTGTGAGTTGTTCTCCTCTACTGACTTTCAAAACGCAAAAGACAGATTTAATAGTCTGTATAAAGAAATACATAACACTATCATAAAACTGGCCGGTGAAAAGCCATCCATTCTCAATGGCCAGTATGAAGAGCCGGATAAGAATAGAAGGCAAAATATTATTCATTTTCACTTTCTGCCCAATACCGGTATTATTCAAAAACTGCATGTAGAACTGCAATTGCAATCAGAAGGCGGCGAATGGAAAATTATGCTACAGGTATATGAAGCGGCAGAACCCGGCAATATGCAAACGATGGCCTAAACATTAACCTTCATTAACATTAAACCAACCCTGCTTAACCTTCATTACCGGTGTGTAAGAATATTTTCGTAATCGCTTTACAAACACGAAAAT
>NZ_JBJMLX010000539.1:0-7287 GCF_045805085.1 Niastella sp. | reverse complement strand
GAAACAGTTGATTGGATGTATCGGTAGAAAAAGCCATGGTCTCACTCACTTTGCGGCAAGATAAGTAATGGGCCAGAAAGGGCAATTATAAAATGATCTTAAACAAGTTCCTGGACATTGGGATGTCTGGCACTGTTAGCCTTCATCTTAAGGTCACATTTTGTGACCTCAGGATTCTTATGCATTAAATATTTTTATATCCCCTGTTGTTCAGCGCTAAAAGGTTATTCTAAAGGATTTTTGATGGGAATTATATAAAATGGACCAGCGGGAACGTCATATTTTAAGCCACGAAATACTAAAAACTGACTTTTTTTTATGATCCAGATAATTAAAAATGGGGTAAATTGTAGAAATGACCTATATTAGCAGTGGCTAAATGAAAAAAGCCACCTGTAGAAACAGCTGGCCTCTAACGATTGCTTGCCATATGAAAAAAGAGATAAATCTATTTGTCTTTTTGAATACCGCGCATTAACTTGCCGTATTCTTTTTTGAGCCTCTAATGATTGCTATATACACTAACGATTGCTTCCCATAACCATTTGCTCATTTGCTGAATCAAAAGTAGGATGTAAATCCGTACCTTTCAAAACATCTTACTACCGGTTTAATTACGCCAAGGGCGTGAAAAAAATCCTAAAACCTTTGCCGGTATTGAGTTTCAGACAAATTTCATAATTATGTCCAACCGATTTACAGATGCGTTGTTTCAATTGGTTCACTCGCTGGAGAAGTCGGAAAAAAGGCACTTTAAACTTTATATAAAAAGGAGTTCGGCTAACGAAGACTTGAAGATCATACGACTGTTCGACGCGTTGGATAAATTGCCAGAGTACGACGAAAAGTTGTTGCTTAAAAAACTTCCAGACATTCAGAAGCCGCAGCTTGCCAACATAAAGACCCATTTATATAAACAGTTACTAGGCAGCCTTAGGCTGTTGAAAGCCACCGAAAATATTGATCTTCAACTTAGTGAACACCTTGACCATGCGCGGGTGCTTTACAATAAGGGATTAAAACTGCAAAGCCTTAAAATTCTTGAAAGGGCTAAAGAGATCGCACGTGCCAACCAGAAATTCAATTTTCTGGCCCAGGTAATTTCTCTTGAAAAAAAGATCGAGACCCTTCACATTACCCGCAGTTCTACCGAAAAAACAGCTATACTGGCAGAAGAAGCCCAGGAGATCAGCAGCCATATCGATCGCGTAACGCGATTGTCGAACCTGGCCCTGCTCTTATACCGCTGGTTTGTATTAAACGGGCATGCCCGCAACCCGGAAGATGAGCAGGCCCTGAAAAAATACCTGAAAGAATACCTGCCTACCGATCAAAATGCAGTAGATGGTTTTTACGAAAGGCTATACCTGTACCAGAGCTACAACTGGTATGCATTTATCAAGCAGGATTTTTTAATGTATTACCGCTATGGTCAAAAATGGATAGACCTGTACAATGAGCATCCGGAAATGAAAGAGGTGGAAACGGGCCACTATATAAAGGGCATGCACAACCTGCTGAATGCCCATTTTGACCTGCGTAATTTCAAGCAATTTGAAATTACGCTGAAGCAGTTTGAGGAGTTTTCCAAAACACCGATAGCTACTCACCACGATAATTTCCGCACGCATACTTTTATTTATATCAATGGCGCCAAGATCAACCAGCACCTGATGCAGGGCACTTTTAAGGAAGGCCTGGCACTGGTACCTGAAATTGAAGAAAAGCTGGAAGAATATGCGCTGTTTGTTGATCAGCATCGTATCCTGGTATTCAATTACAAAATTGCCACGCTGCATTTCGGGAACGGTGATTTTGAAAAGGCTATCGATTACCTGCAACGCATCATCAACGGGCCGCTCGACATGCGCATCGATTTGCAATGTTACGCCCGGTTGCTGCACATGCTGGCCCACTATGAAATGGGAAATTTCGAACTGATGGAATCGCTGAGCAAATCGGTTTTCCGGTTTATGGCCCGCATGAAGAATATAACGGTAATAGAAGAAGAAATGCTGAAATTCCTTCGCCATTCGTTTGGCATCAGTCCACGGGAGTTAAAACCTGAGTTGGAAAAATTCTTAAATAAGATCAAACACCTGGAAAAGAACCCGTACGAAACACGGGCCTTTGCTTACCTGGATATTATTTCCTGGACGGAAAGCAAAGTATACCAGAAACCCATGCAGGAAATTGTATATGGAAAATATTTACAAAGTAAACATCGGCGTTAATTATAGTTTTATATAGAATAAGTAAAGCCCCCGACAATATCATCGGGGGTTTTGCTTTTTATGAATGGCAGGGAAATAGCGAACGAGGTTTGTATATTTATCTATAATTAAACGATGCGTATGTTGATTAAACAGTCATTGGTAATACTGGCATTGATTGGTAGCGCGCGGGCAAGTGCCCAGGAAACATTGAGCATGCCCAGTAATTTGCCGGCAGCTTATGAAAAGAGTACCCGTACCAACAGCGGAGAGCCTGGCACTAAATACTGGCAGAATACCGGTACCTATAATATCGATATCAACTTTAATCCCGAAACCCGGTTGCTGACCGGCAAGGTTGACATTGATTACGTCAATAACAGTCCAAACACCTTACAGCAGATCGTTTTCAAGCTGTATCCCAATATTTATAAAAAGGGAAGCATGCGCATGATGCCGGTGAGATCACACGATATTACCGATGGCGTGCATATTTCTTCCTTTCAGGTTAACAGTGCTGCTATCGACAGCAACCAGTTACGGATAGATGGAACCAATATGATGGTGCAGGTTCCGGCGCTGGCGCCCGGCGGTACCATGCACTTTAGTATTCAATATGCGTATACGCTCAATAAAACATCTCACATCCGTACCGGCGAAATAGAACCCGGGGCAGATTTTATTGCTTACTTCTTCCCCCGTATTGCGGTATACGACGATATAGATGGCTGGAATATGGAGCCATACCTGGGCCCGCAGGAGTTTTACAATGATTTTGGCAATTTCAATGCGACCATTACAGTGCCTGGAAATTATGTAGTATGGGCCACTGGCGATCTGGCCAATTGCAATGAAGTGTTGAATGAAACGTATTGTCAACGGTTGCGCACAGCTGAACAGCAGGATGAAGTTGTTAACATCATAGATTCTGCTGATCTGAAACAAAAAAATATTACGCGGCCAAACGCTTTTAATGCATGGAAATTCTCGGCCACCAATGTTACCGATTTTGCTTTCTGCGTGAGCGATCATTACCTGTGGAAAGCTACGAGCGTGGAAGTGGATCCTGCCACAAAAAGAAGAACACGCGTGGATGCAGTTTTTAATCCGGCGCACAAAGATTATTATGAAGTAGTTGATTTCAATAGAAAAACCGTGTGGGCCATGAGCCATGTGTTTCCCCGCTGGCCTTTTCCCTATTCGCATGAAACCATTTTCGACGGGCTCGATCAAATGGAATACCCTATGATGGTAAATGATAATCCGCTGGAAAGTCGTTCGGAGACCATCGAGCTGGTTGACCATGAAGTGTTTCACACCATGTTCCCTTTTTACATGGGTATAAATGAAACAAAATACGCCTGGATGGATGAAGGCTGGGCCACCATTGGAGAATGGATCATTTCTACGATCATTGATACCAGTTTAAGGGACGGTTATGGCGTTCACGGCTATGAAAGTGTGGCAGGTTCTGAAAACGATGCGCCTATTACCAGTTTGTCAACACAAATGACCGGCACCAACTATTTTGTAAATTCCTATCCCAAGCCCGGTCTCGGTTATTTGTACGTGAAAGATATGTTGGGCGACACGCTGTTTACTAAGGCATTACACTATTATATTCAACAATGGCAGGGTAAACATCCCATTCCCTTTGATTTTTTCAATTGCATGAACACTGGTTCGGGTAAAAATCTGAACTGGTTCTGGAAAAGGTGGTTTATCGATGGTGGCGTTCCTGATCTGTCATTAAAAGTAAAAAAACAGGCAGGCTACAAAATTACTGTTGATTGTAAAGGGAATAAGCCTGTACCGGTTGATGTCACCTTGACATACGAGGATGGTTCAACAGAAAAGATCCACCGGTCGATCGCAGTATGGGAAAAAGCGGGTTCCATTTCATTTTCAATTCCTGAGAAAAAGGCGCTAAAATCTGTTTTGCTGGGAAGTACCTACGTTGCAGATGTTAACAGAAAGGATAATATATGGAATAACAAGTAATGGTTTTTTTGTATGTAGCAGGGTTTATGCTTATTTTAGGTTGTTAAAGTGGAAAACCAGTTTAAGTTTTTTTTAAATTTCATTCGTTTTTGCAAATAAAATTTACATCTTTGCAGACGCTTGCTGCCGTAACATAAAGTTTATTATTTCCATAGTAAAACCGCTTAGAATAATGTATACTCACATTTGGCTGAAATACCTGCCCATTATTAGGATTTTGATGAAGAAATCGGCTGTAGGTGATCAAGTGCTCAACCTCAATCGTCCAGATTTTGAAAAGGCCGGCGTTGCACGCAAAGCCGGATACAAATTCACCATTGAGTACACCAATGGTAAAGTGGCGAATGTAATCAGCACCTCACAGTTGGCCCTTGACCTTGCTGCTGTTATGCTTGAAGATGCAACCATGAAGACTTTGTTGGCTGCTAATAACTACACAATTAGCCTGAATACAAAGTTCCAGGTGAGCATTAAAAATGTCACTCCTCAGGCTGAGGCGCTGGTACTGGAAGAAACTACTGCGTAAGCAGGTAGCTTTCGTTCACACTTTTAACCCTTACATTTTCCTTTACCGGAATAATGAATTATATAGTCCTTCTCTTAATTGAGAAGGACTTTTATTTTTTGCTACAAATAACAGACAGAGGCATTAACTTGCATTAATGCAAGATTACTTACAGGGATTGAACGCACAGCAACGTGAAGCTGTTATACATAGAGATGGTCCGTTAATGATTGTGGCCGGTGCAGGCAGTGGTAAAACAAAAGTGCTTACCACCCGTATTGCACACTTAATGGCAAGCGGGGTAGATGCATTTAACATTCTTGCGCTCACCTTTACCAATAAGGCTGCCAAGGAAATGAAAGAGCGTATTGAAAAGGTGCTCGGTAACAATGAAGCCAGGAATTTATACATTGGTACTTTTCACAGTGTGTTTGCCCGCATTTTACGGGGTGAAGCACATAATATAGGTTATCCCAACAATTTTACCATTTACGATACCGACGATACAAAGAGTGTAATAAAAACGGTGGTGAACGAGCTGAACCTCGATGATAAACATTACAAACCGGCCGCCGTTTACAATCGCATTTCAAGCGCCAAGAACGCGCTGGTTGGTCCGGCAGAATATGCCAACGACTATGCCCTTCAACAGGAAGATCTGCGCGCTAACCGCCCGGCGATTGCACAGATCTATGATGCGTATGTAAAACGCTGTTTTAAAAACGGCGCTATGGATTTTGACGATCTGCTGTTGAAGTTTTACGAACTGCTTAGAAATGTACCCGAATCACTGAGCAAATACCAACGTAAGTTCAAATATATTCTGGTTGATGAGTACCAGGATACCAACCCTGCCCAGTACGAAGTAATAAAACTGCTGGGAGCCATGCATGAGAACGTGTGCGTGGTAGGTGATGATGCGCAAAGTATCTATAGCTTCCGCGGCGCCACCATTGAAAACATTTTGCAGTTCCAGAAAGATTATGAAGACGCTAAAGTGGTGAAGCTGGAACAAAACTACCGCAGCTCCAAAAGCATTCTCGATGTAGCCAACGAGGTTATCAAAAACAACAAAGGACAAATTCCCAAAAACCTTTGGACAGATAAAGGCGAAGGCGAAAAAATAAAGCTGGTACGTTTGAACACCGATAATGATGAAGGTAAGTACGTAGCCGATACCATCCAGGAACAAAAACTGCGCAACCATTATAACAACCGCGATTTCGCCATTCTTTACCGCACCAATGCACAAAGCCGCGCGTTTGAAGAAAGCCTGCGTCGTATGAGCATACCTTACACCATGTTTGGTGGACTCAGCTTCTATGCACGTAAGGAGATCAAGGATTATGTAGCATACCTGCGCGTTATTGTTAATCCCCGCGATGAAGAAGCTTTGAAGCGTATTATCAATTACCCCGTACGCGGCATTGGTAAAACAACCATCGACAAAACGGTTTTAATGGCCAATCAGAATAACATTACCATGTGGGAAGTGTTGGAGCGGGCGAGTGAAGTTGGCTTTAAAGCAGGCACACTGGAAGCGATCGAAAACTTTGTGGTAATGATAAAGAGCTTTGCCAGTATGCTGCAAAGCAAGAATGCGTACGATGTGGCCGTGCATGTGGGTAAGCAAACCAATTTTGTAAAAGAATTATTCAACGATAAAAGCACCGAAGGCGTTCAACGTTACGAGAACGTACAGGAGTTGCTGAACAGTATTAAAGAGTGGACCGAAAGTCCCGATACTGAAGAAGGGGAGGTGACTGACAAAAGTTTGGGCGCCTATTTGCAACAGATCACCCTGTTAACGGATGCGGATGAAAAAGATCCCAATGCCGATACGGTAAAACTGATGTCGATACACGCTGCGAAAGGCCTGGAGTTTGGCTGTGTATTTGCCGCCGGTTTGGAAGAAATGCTTTTCCCCAATGCCCTTGCTATCAATACCCGGGAAGAGCTGGAAGAAGAGCGCCGCCTGTTTTATGTGGTAATTACCCGGGCAAAAGAAAGACTCTGGATCTCCTACGCCAATACCCGTTACCGCTTTGGTAACCTGGTTCAAAATGAACCCAGCCGTTTCCTGGATGAATTGCCTGAACAATATGTTGACAGAAGCTTTGCCGGTGGCGGTTTAAAAAATCAGATTAATAACCGCAGCGCTTATGACAGAATGAACGGCGGTGGCTGGGGAGGTGGTAATTCGGCTGCCAATGCAGAAAAGCGTTATGGCGCCCCACCGTCAAAAAAATCATCTACTACGCCCAGCACACCTTCTTATATAGCACCCAAACAACAAAGCAAACCGGTGGAGCATGTGCCCTCACCCGATTTCGTGGCCAGCGATATTTCTAATTTACAGGTTGGTCAACGGGTTGAACACCAGAAGTTTGGTTTTGGGGAAGTAATAAAAATGGAAGGAAGCGCACACAACCCCATTGCTACTGTGAAGTTTGATACGAACGGGGAAAAGAAGATCATGCTTAACTACGCACGACTAAGAATATTATAACTTAGCTAAATAAATGCTGCCTCCGGTTCCCGGGGGCAGTTTTGTGTGCGCCATGCATG
>NZ_JBJMLX010000538.1:0-1994 GCF_045805085.1 Niastella sp. | reverse complement strand
TCGCACGAATTTTACCCAAAAGCGCACGGATTTTGCCTAAAAATGCACAGTTACAAACTTGCACAAGAAGTTTTAGCAACAAATGTTTACTTTTGCGACACTTTACAGTAACTCTCCATAGCCATGAAATCTTACACTACTGTAAAGAAATTATAAAGCCCCGATATAATCGTCGGGGCTTTTGCTTTATAGTAAATTATCATCTTTATTTTTGACGCATGAGAACTATCCTTTTGTTGATCTGCTCTAATGTGTTTATGACAATTGCCTGGTATGGTCATTTAAAACAGCAACAACTGCCCTTATGGAAGGCTATATTGATAAGCTGGGGAATTGCTTTCTTTGAATATTGTTTAATGGTGCCGGCCAATCGCTGGGGATTTAGTAACGGGTTTACCGGGTTTCAGTTAAAGATGACCCAGGAAGTGATCACCCTGGTGGTATTTACCGCGTTTGCCATGTTGTATTTGCATGAACCCTTTCACTGGAAATACCTGGTGAGCTTTGCGTTGCTATTAGGGGCTGTATATTTTATGTTTAAGAAGTAATACTTACAACACCAACTTCGCTATTCTCCCATTGCTGCCAGCTAAAAAAACGGCCTTTCCCTTCTTCGCTTTGCGGCAAACATGAAAACCGTTTTCGCTTATCAGGCGCCAGCTGACGCCGCTATCGGTTGAAAGGTCAACGCCTGAAGTGCCACAACTCAGCAGCTTTTTACCGGTAATATATATAATGCTGCTGCGATAACCATGGGGTGGAGTAGTGGGATGTAACCAGGTGTGACCGCCATCGTGCGTAAATACACAATTAAGCGTGGTATCTTTGTCATTGGTAAAATCGCCACCTGCAATTATAAATGTATTGCTTACCCGGGGCCCATCGGAGCGTACGGCAATGGAATTGGCGCCCATGCTTTCTTTACCCTGTATAATGGGAAGCAGGCGGCCTCCGGTATCATCATGTACCCGGCTGATGGTGCCCCCACTTACAAACAAAAAATCCTTGTCACGGAAATAATAGATGTTACTGCCGCTGCTGGCAAAACAACCTTCACCGGGAGCGGCATTTGATTGCATAATGGAAGGTGTTTTTGTCCAGGTATTACCGCCATTGGTAGTTTTGGCGATATAGAACTTGGAATCAATGGGATCGCCTACTACAATACCGTGTTTATTATCATAAAAGTCCATGGCATCGAGAAACATACCTTTGGTAGAATCTGCAAAAACAACCTTCCAGCTGGCGCCGCCATCGGTTGTCTTTAAAATATAAGCCGGTTCGGCAATACCCATTATAATAGCTGTATTGGCATTAAAAGCCTCAATATCGCGGAAATCTGTTCTCTCGAATCCTTTTACGTTTATCCATTGCCAGGTTTTACCGCCGTTCAGCGACCTGCCAACGGTACCCTTGCTGCCACTTACCCAAACTATGTTGTCATTTACCGGGCATAACCCTCTTATTGATACTGCCTGACCGCTGGTAAGCATTTCAATGGTTTGGGCATCAGCACAAAGTGATAGGGCTGTCAGGAACAGGAAGATATACAGGCGCGCAGTCATGGGTGTTGTAGGTTAGTTGGGCTGAATTTAAACAAAAAGTCCCGCTAAAAGCGGGACTATATAATTTTTTCAGTCGAACCTACCAAATGTAACTGTTTTCAATAGTATCGGATTTTAATTTCAAAGGTAAAACACGTTATTGGCTACGGGTTTTCAGGATATCGACTGGGTTTTTCAAGGATTTAATTTGGACCTTGGTTCTTTGGATCTGGAAATTGGATTTAGTACTGTGAACGGTTTTTTCTGGATACTTCAGGATACGATCTACATTGTTAGTGAAATCGCTTTTGGAACATTTGATCTTTACACTTGATATTGGATGGTGGTTCGGATAACTGGATTTTAAAACCTCTTTAAAAAAACTTACTGACTACTAAATCAGTGAATCAAAAATATATGTTAAACCCATACAATCATAGAGCAAATGTG
>NZ_JBJMLX010000537.1:0-2126 GCF_045805085.1 Niastella sp. | reverse complement strand
TGTTGTTACCACTTAAAATGGGATAGGTAGGGTTGGCATAATTTTGCGAATTAACCCCCATGTCGATAAAGTTAACGGATTCGTCACCGTTATTGGCGGTGGCCACAATGTCGGAGCTGGCATTACCGCCCTGGTGTGCATTGCGGATGTTCAACTGCAGGTAGTTATCGATGTTGCCTTTGCCGCTGATCACATTGTAGGAACCGGTAGTGCCACAATCAACCAGTAATTTTTCAGGTTGGGCGTTGAATGTTGTGGCGCCAATGGCCGTATTCCCATTCTGGTTGATGCGCATGCGTTCATTGTTACTGGTAAAAAAACGCATGTCAGACAAATTGGTAGTGCCACTGCCCAGGTAATACGCATCCAGGCCGGCTCCATCGGTGCGGGCCAGCGTATTATTGTAACGGGCCCCGAACCGGAATTGCGCCATCAGGTCGCCATTCTGCAGGTCCTGTGGCGCGGCGACAGTACCTCTTGCCTTCCTGAGGTAGAGAGCGTTGGTGATAGTGGCGCCATGATCTTCAAAGTAATAGTCATTGCCATTGTCGTCATTGTCGTTCACCAAATGAAACCTGCCTGCCGGGGTGGCCGTGCCAAGGCCCAGGAAGCCGCTGGTGGTAAGGCGCATTCTTTCTGCATTATTCGTTTTGAATGCCAGGTCGTAGTTGGTAATAGCGCCGAGGTTCTTTATGCTGGAAAGCGAATTGCCACCCTGGTACCAGGCACTGCCTGATGTGGAAGTTTTGTTCACCGGGATGTTTTCATTCATCACCTGCCAGTTGGCGCCATCGCTTACCAGCCGTACCGATTCATTGGGCTCACTAACCTGCGTGCTGGTTAAACCGCCAATGGTTTGCGAACCGAAAGGCTGTATAGTTACTGCAGGCACGGGAACCGTAGTACTGGCATTCTTCACCAGGTAGATGCGTCCGGTGCACCCGGCGGCATCGGGCAAGGTTAGTGTGGCCGCTGTGGACCCGGTAAAAACAAATAACTGCTCGTTGATGGTGGCGGTTGTGTTGGTAGTGAATAAAGTAGGGAGTATGGCCATGGCCCCTCTTACATCGAGCGTGGAGTTAGGACTGGTGGTGCCTATACCAATCTGCGCCAGCACAGGCAAAGCCCATAGCATGCCGGGCAAACAGCATTGTACAATCTTCTTCATAATAACCATTTAAAGAGTCAATGATTTAATGGGAGGCCGTGGCTGGAATGATCTTTTTCAGATCGGTTATCCGGTTTTGGATCTCCTCAATTTGCCGTTGCTGTTCTTTAATGGCATTAATGAGCACGGGCACCAGCTCGGCATAGTTCATACCCAGTATGCCGTTTTGTTCGTCGTTGGCGATCACTTCAGGAATAATGGGTTGAACCTCCTGCGCCAGCAGACCTAGTTTGCGGGGGCTGTTCCTTTCATTTTTCCATTTAAACGATACGGGGCGTAGTTGCAGCACTTCTTTTAATCCGTATTGTAAAGGCTCGATATCGGTTTTTAACCGGGCATCAGACGTTTGTATAACGCCATTGGCTGCCCATACCGCACTCCAGCGGGCGCCGCTTTTTCCCAACGTATACGTGTTGTCGGCAGCAGGTACAATAGCGCCGGCCACACTTAATTTATCGGCCGGAGAAGTAGTGCCAATGCCCACATTGCCGGCGCTGGTGATGCGCAGTTTTTCATCGGTAACGTCAAAGCCATCGGTAAAGAACAACAGGTTGTACGTTGAAGCGGCATTGCCTATCACAAAATCGCGGCCGGTGCCATACAGGTATGCGGTGTTGTTGCCATTCAGGATGGGTAACAACGTGCTGTTATAACCGCTTGAGTTAATGCCCATGTCTATAAAGTTCACCGATTCGGTGGCATTGTTGGCCGATGCCACTACATCGGAGCTGGCGTTGGCGCCATTGGAGCGGTTCTGGATATTCAATTGCAGGTAGTAATTGATGGTGCCCCGGCCGCTTATTCCGTTAAACCTTCCTGTAGAGCCCGCTTCGCCCAAGAATTTTTCAGGGTTGGTAAGGTCCCTGGATTGTACCCCTACGGCTACATTACCGGTTTCGCTGATACGCATTTTTTCTGTACCGCCGGTAAAAAAGCGCATGTCTTCCAGGTTGGTGGT
>NZ_JBJMLX010000536.1:0-26956 GCF_045805085.1 Niastella sp. | reverse complement strand
AGACGATCGCCCCAAAATGAAAGCATTTAAAATTGTTTCCCCATGATCATCGCCACCAACGTTACAAAGAAGTTTTCAAAACTCACCGCGCTCGATAACGTGAGCGTCAGCTGCAATAAAGGACACGCCATTTCGCTCATTGGACCAAATGGTTCAGGTAAAACCACTCTTATTAAATGCCTGCTGGGAATGGTGGTGCCCGATAGTGGCTTTATCACCTTTAATCAAAAGAATATTGCCCATAACTGGCAATACCGGTCTGCCATTGGTTATATGCCACAAATAGGCCGTTACCCGGAGAATATGACGATTGCGCAGGTGCTCGATATGATGAAAGACATTCGCAAACAAACCGCCGTACAGTTGGATGAAGAGCTTATTCATTTGTTCAAACTGGATGGCATGCTGCATAAAAGAATGGGCACGCTCTCCGGCGGCACCCGGCAAAAAGTAAGCGCCTCGCTGGCCTTTTTGTTTAATCCCGATGTATTGATACTCGATGAACCTACTGCCGGTCTCGATCCTTTATCGACCGAAATACTGAAAGAAAAGATCAGGAAGGAAAAACAGCAGGGCAAACTGATACTGATCACTTCGCATATATTAAGCGATCTGGACGACATTATTACCGAAGTGATCTATATGGAAGAAGGTAAACTGAAGTTTCATAAATCGCTCGATCAGTTACAGCTGGATACGGGTGAAAAAACCCTGTCACGCGCCATCGCGCATGTAATGCAGGCCACTGGCATATAAAACTACTACCATGAAAAAGATCATCAAATACGTATTGCTCGATCTGTTGCGCAACCGCATCATCATTGCCTACACCCTTTTTCTGGCAGTGATCTCGCTGAGTGTGTTCAACCTCGAAGACAATCCCTCTAAAGGCATCCTGAGTTTGTTGAACCTGGTGTTGATTATTGTGCCCCTGGTGAGCATCGTATTTTCAACCATCTATGTTTACAATGCCGCCGAGTTTATTGAACTGCTGGTATCGCAGCCCCTGAGGCGTGTCAACATCTGGTTAAGCATCTTTACTGGTTTGGCTTCCTCTGTGTGCATGGCCTTCCTGGTAGGTTGTGGTATTCCGGTGCTCATTTATGCCCCCGGCGACACCGGGCTTATGATGACGGCCATGGGCCTGCTGCTGACCATTGTGTTTGTAGCCATTGCCTTGCTGGCATCGGTGTTAACCCGCGATAAAGCAAAAGGAATTGGGGTAGCTATTTTATTATGGTTCTATTTTACACTTATTTTTGACGGCATTGTATTGTTCCTGTTATTCCAGTTCATGGATTACCCGATGGAAAAACCAATGGTCGTGTTCAGTTGTTTAAATCCTGTAGACCTGGCGCGCATCCTGATACTGCTGAAGCTTGATATGTCAGCTTTAATGGGCGCTACAAGTGCTGTATTCCAGGATTTCTTTGGTAATCAAGGGGGTATAGTAGTAACAATAGGAATTATGCTGGCCTGGGCGGTAACGCCCCTGTGGTGGTCAGTAAGAAAATTTAATCGAAAGGACTTATGAAACCGGATATAAGAGATAGAGCCGACATTCAACAATTAGTAGATACTTTTTATACAAAAGTGCGGGCCGATGAAACCATTGGCTATCTTTTTAATGATGTAGCAAAAGTGAATTGGGAAGCGCATTTGCCCCGCATGTATGATTTTTGGGAAAACATCCTTTTTCAAACCGGTGGTTTTAAGGGCAATCCCATGGCGGCCCATGTACAGCTGCATCAGAGATCGCCGCTTACTGCTGCCCACTTTCAACACTGGTTAAAGTTGTTTTTATCCACTGTGGATGAACTGTTTGAGGGCGACAAAGCTGAGTTGATAAAACAACGGGCGCAGTCCATCGCCACCATGATGCAGATAAAGGTGCACCCCTCCAACGATCCCCGGTCAATAATGTAAGAGAACATCCTTTAATAAAAAGATCCTCCCGATAGCTATCGGGAGGACAAGCTCTTTTGGAAGTTCCCAAAAGGTTGGTTTTCATTGATCTTTCATTGGATCTGGATAGGGTTCTGTAAGGCCATAGGGTGTCGGAGTAAAAACGGGCTTAGGTTGGGGTACTCCAAGGGTGCGATCATTTACGGTTTACATTTTCAAAAGGTTCAGATAGGGTTTAGGGGTTTCAGAGGTATCTTAAGGTCTACTGTGAACTTTTTGCATTCCGCCTTCAGCGTTCGGCCTTTGGCGTTCTGCATATTTCCTGGCTTGCTGATGTAAAAGTAGGGTATGGAACAGGCGGTTTGCAAACTTCGGCTGCTCTGTTTCTATAGAATGACCATATTGTTTAACCAGTGCTAGGGACTAGTACCTATTTGTAAATAACCATTTAGGTATTTCGAGGGGTAACTGTAATAGTTAAAGGCTAAACGCTAAATGCTTTATCCAGCCACTGCCTTCTGCTCCCGGTTCAGCCCACTGCCTTTAAGGGTATTTATTTTTGGCACATTATAATTATTGTCTATATTTATTCTGTAAACGCACCTCTGATTATTAGCATAGCAATTATTTTTTATTACCTCAAACAAATGAGCTATGCAACGCTACAGTCTGCAAAAACACCTCGGGCCCTACACCGTCGACAAAGCATTATTTCTGCGTTTAGAAAGTTATATCAACCGGAATCTTCCCCGTATTCTACTGTTAAACCTCGAGAAGGGGGTAGAAAGGCCACTAAGTGCATTCATCACTGTTACCATTCAAAAAGAACAGGGTAAAGAAAAGTTCGGTTCCATGGAGGATTACGGCTACGAGTTGTTCGATGAAAATATAAAAGAAGTATCCATTGAACTGGTACATAATAATGCCTTCAATTTCTGGGGGCAGAAAGTCATCGTGTTGATTATGACATTTAATCTGGAAAGCGGGTATTGCGATCTGTCAATTGCCCTGAGCGATGAAGAACCCCGCGATAAAGTATATACTATTGAAAAAGGATTAAAAGAAGTTATGAGTCGAAATAAAAAGTCAATTCCCCTGGCAAGGTTTTTTAGGTAAAGTTTTGATTGTGTTGTTTTGATGTTAGCATAAAAAAGTCCCGCTGGTTACGGGATTTTTTTTATGTACAAAGGTGAGCCATCCGCCAGCCGGCGGATGGCTCACCTTTGCTATTATTTAGGTTCCATTCCGTTTTCGATCAGGAACAACAGGTTGGCGCGGTGCGCTTTTGTTTCATCGTTGGTTGAAACGGCGGTGGCCAGTTGCGTTTTGATCTTTTTCAGCGTGTACAACGCCGCTGCTTTTGATACATCATCAAACTGCTGGTTCTTAGGGTCTATCATCGATACCAGCTGACGTACATACCAGGTTTGCAGGTTCTGGCGATATACATTTACGCTGGTAGCAATATCCGCATTAAAGATGCCTTTCTGCAAATCGCCCATCATGCTGGCAACGCTGTACTGATTGCCATATAAACGGCTGTTGGTAATACGTTGCAGCGTGGCGCCATGCAACAGATGTGAAAGAGAACTACCGGTTTGTACTGCCAGTATATTTTCTGTAGCGCGGAAATCATCGCCTGTTACATTTTGGGTAAAGCCACGGCGCTGGGGTTGCAGGTAAGCAAACACCTGGGCGTCTGCATCAAACGCGTCCGGAGCAAAAATATATTTGTTCAGCATATCGATGGCGCGTTTTTGCGTAGCCAGCGGTACGGGTGTATAAGGCTTGTTAGTTGATTTCTGCTCGGGAAAACTTCTGTCGATATAAATACCGCCCACATAGCGGCTAACGGCCGATGCCATGCTAAAACGCTGACCGAGAAGGGTGCCGTAGCGGGTACGTAATTCCGCATACGACTGGCCTTCTTTTGTATATTTCTGCACCAGCTTGCCCATTACCTGGTTCACGATCCTGAAGCGGTCTTCGGCATAGCCAATGGCGTCACTGGTTAATTCGTTAACGTTCACGCGGGGGTCCATGGCTTTACCGGGCGCGCGCATATCGTCGCCGTCGTTACCAAATGCCAGTTTGGGATCGGTGCTACGGGCAATGATCTTTTTTAAACCTGCTGCTTCCTCTCCTTCGTTAAATGGCGTGTAGCCATATTCTATGGCCCACAGGTCATAAGGACCGGCTTTGGTGGTATAGTAATCGCCTTGTTTGCTTCTGTCTGCCGCAATGTTAATGGCAGGGTAATCCATTACAGAACCGATCAACCCGATCCGGTGCGTAAGTTCGGTATTGTTCACTTCGGCGGGTGATAACATCTGGCTGGCTTTCATATTATGGTTCAAACCAAGGGTGTGTCCCATTTCATGCATCACCAGGTAAGTGAGGAACTGTTTGTGCATTTCAACCAGTTCGGCGGTGCTGGCATTGGTGGCATCCAGGATGGTCATACCGGTTAGTAACTGGCTTTTCAGTTCATTGGCCAGGGAGCAATTGGCTTCCTTCTGCGGGTCCATCCCGGCAAATTGCAAACTACCTGTGGCTGCAGCCGGTTTGAATAATTCGTCCAGGATAGGCGTGGCGCTGCCAGAATACCATTCAATGGTGATGTCGGCGCCAATGATCTGCCCTGTCTTGGGATTTACAAAGCTGGGCCCAATTGCGCCATAAGTAGGCGTGGCGGAAGAAACCCAGCGGATCACATTATAACGAATATCGGCAGGGTCCCAATCGGCATCATCGGGCATTATTTTCATTTGAACGGCATTTTTAAAACCGGCCTTTTCAAATGCTTCGTTCCATTTTAAACCTGCGTCCATGATCGTTTGGCGATATTCAACGGGCGTGGTGTTTTCTATCCAGTAAACGATGGGTTCAACCGGTTCGCTCAGGGCTGCAGCCGGGTCTTTTTTCTTCAGATCCCAGCGATGAATAATGTCTTTATAAGGAACCGGGCTGATGCTGGTTTGGTCGTTCACCATTTGCGAGAAATAACCAACCCGTGGGTCGTCGCGCCGGGCATGGAAATCATTCTTCGGCATTTCGATCAGGCTGTGTTGCATGCGAACGCGCACGTAACGGGCATCAGTAATGTCTGTAGTGCCATTGTTGAAGGGCATGGGATTGTCGTAAGCCAGGTCAACTACGATGTCGGAATTATTAGGGAATGAACGCAGGTTGGTGTAACGCGACTTGGCAGGGTTCAGGTTGCCCAGGTTGAAGATGGCAGAGGGTGGAATGCCGGGTGGGAATATTGGTTTTACCGGATCGAGCTTTTCACTGATGAACAATCCATCAGCGCTGATCAGGTATCCATCCGCATCTTCTGACACTGTTTTCTCCACAAGGAACACCGCTTCCGGTTTGTCAACCGTAGCTGTTTTGCTTACCGGGTTGTTGGGGTCGTACCAGAACCGGATGTTCACCTGGGAGAATTCCAGTTTATCGAATGCTTTCTCTATTTTAAAGACCATGGTTTGGCGGTGCATGCTCTGGTTCAGGTACAACTGGTTGGGACCATTAATAGAAAAGCTTTGGTAGATATATTCCTTCCCCAGCTGATTTTTCTTTACATATAATTGAACCGTACCCGTAACTGTGTCCTGGTACAACGTGAACAGGCCATCGTATTTACGGCTGGTTTTTACTTTGTCGCTAATGCCGGCAGGTTTCTTTTTGGTTGTGTCGGTAAGGGGTGGCGCTACGGCGGTCCCTTTTTTATCCTGCGCCCGCACAGCAGTCAGCAACAAACCAGGCGAAAGGATAAGGACCATCAGGAATTTTCTCATATTTGTTTTTTTAGGTACAATCAATTTACTGATGCTTTCAGGTAAGCCCATCGGTTTTAGGATGGAAGCAGGATTTCAGGGATGGAGTCACTGCAAGGCTGTCTGACGGCTAACGGTCTCGGCTAAGCCGGAGCAATCGTGAATCGGCAATAAATTTCGGTGGCCCGGGATCGATTATTGATCTCAAAGTTCGCGAGCCATACACGATTGCCAATTCACGATTCACGGTATTATCATTTTGGTTTTGTAAATTTGTAATACCGCTAAAAATCAGTGAATTAATTATGGGAGTTTGGAGACAATTGCAGGAATATTTTTATTTGAAGAAACGCGACCCGAACGCGCCGCATTCAACCTGGATGCGCTATATGCATGGAATCAACAGGATATCCCTGTTTATGTTCCTGATTGCGATCATTATCATTATTGTAAAGCTGGTGATGATGAAGAAGTAAAACAGGTTACAAGTTACAGCCTGCCCCGCGATAAGGGGCAGAGAAAGCAAGAACTGGCATTAGGGCCCTGGAACTTGAAACCTGGAACCTGGAACTGCTTCTTTTAAGACGAGCTGTTTATTTCTTTTGCAAATAATCTACTATGAGAGTTGCTGCTCTTGCCGACGCATGTCCACCCTGGCCAAGCAGGTGTTGCAAAGCGGTATAGTCTTCCCGCAATTGTTGCTGGGTAGCTTCATTGGTGAGCAGATCATCCAGCTCCCTGCGCAAATTGCCGGGGGTAAGGTCGTTTTGAATTAATTCCTTTACCACCAGTTTGTCCATTATAAGATTCACCAGGGAAATGTATTTCACCTTTATAAGCCGTTTGGCTATCTGGTAGGAGATATTACTGCCTTTATAGCAAACCACTTCGGGAACACCGAACAAAGCCGTTTCTAATGTGGCAGTACCTGACGTAACCAGTGCGGCCCGCGATTGCAATAACAGGTTATACGTAGCATCACGCACCGAAGAAACATTGGGGTAGGTGGCCAGTACGGATTCATAAAAACTGTCTTCCTGACCGGGGGCTTTGGCCACTACGAACTGGTATGCCGGGAATATGCGGCTTACTTCCAGCATAATGGGCAGCTTTTTAAGGATCTCCTGTTTGCGGCTGCCGGGCAATAAGGCAATGATGGGTTTATTGGAAAGGGGCACGCTGCCTGACTGTAGTTGCGCTTCTTCCACCACCTCAATCAACGGATGGCCCACATAGTCAACCTCCCAGTTCCATTTGTTTTTGTAATAGTCTTTTTCAAAAGGCAGGATCACCAGCATTTTATCAATGCATTGTTTCATTTTATGAACGCGGTTCTCCTTCCAGGCCCACACCTGCGGTGAGATATAATAAATAATTTTATAACCCTGTTGTTTGGCCCATTCGGCTATGCGTAAGTTAAAACCGGGGTAGTCGATGAGGATAAGCGCATCGGGTTTGTATTTGGTAATATCATCCTTGCAAAACTGCAGGTTGCGTAAAATAGTGCCCAGGTTTTTAGCCACTTCCCAGAAACCCATGAAGGCCAGGTTACGATAATGCTTCACCAGTTCGCCACCGGCTTGTTGCATTCTGTCGCCACCCCAGCAACGGATCCCGGCTGCAGTATCGGATTTTTTGAGCTCTTTTATAAGATTACTACCATGCAGATCCCCTGAAGCCTCACCAGCTATAATGTAATAACGCATGGGGTAAAGATAGTTGAAAAGTTGACGAGTTGATAAGTTAACGGGTTAACAAGTTGACAAGTTAATCAGTTGAGCAGTTGATGAGTTTCTTCCTGCCTTCTGCCCTCTGCCTTCTGCCGTTTTCGCAACTTCCCTTTCACTATGCGTATACTTATTACAATATGAATTTCAATAACAACGCGCTTATCGCATATATAAGCGTGATAACAAAAACACCTTTGGCCGTTTTATCGCGGTGGGTATTAATGTAAATGGTGAACAGGGCAATATTAAGCACCAGGCAGGGCACCGAAATAGCGGTGATCTGGCTTTTATTAGCTGCTATAAATCCTAAACAATCGCCGATAGTATAGGGATAAAATTTCCAAAAGTAATAGGCTATAAGGCTTAATAAGGGAGCAATAAAGCCCAGCAACATGCCAAAGCGGAGGTTGTCTTTCTTGAACATTACAGTTTCCAGGTTTTTTCGAGCTTATCTTTCAGTTGATAATTGGTAAGGTCAAACTGCACTGGTACAACGCTCACATAATTGTTTTTAAGGGCCCACACATCGGTATCTTTTCCTTTGTCGAAGTTCACAAACTCACCGGTTAGCCAGTAATACTTACGGCCATTGGGGTCGTTGCGCTCAATAAAATCCTCTTCATATTTCGCATAGGCCTGACGGCAGATACGTACGCCTTTTATGAGCTCGGGCGCTACAGGAGGAAAGTTCACGTTCAGCACAGTATGTTTCTCCGGCGTTTTCTTCAACATCTGCTCTACAATGAGCCGGGCATATTTACGGGCGGCGGTAAAATCGGCATCGATGCTGTAATCGAGCAGCGAAAAACCAACAGAAGGAATGCTTTCAATAGCAGCCTCTACCGCAGCCGACATGGTTCCTGAGTAAATAACGTTTATGGAGTGATTGGCGCCATGGTTGATACCGCTTAAACACAGATCGGGTTTGCGGTGCAGGATTTTATCAACCGCCAGTTTCACACAATCAACCGGGGTGCCGGAGCATTGGTAGGCCTCCACCCCATCAAAAAAGGTAGATACGGCACTCAGGCGTAAGGGTTGGCCGATCGTAATGGCATGACCCATGCCTGATTGTGGTTTATCAGGGGCGACAACTACTATTTTACCGAGATCCTTTACTGCCTCTACCAGGTTAGCTATACCCGGTGCTGTTATACCATCGTCATTCGTTATGAGAATAACCGGTTTTGCCTTAGCTGCGTTCTTCTTTTTTGCTTTTGCCATATCTTATAACAAAAATGCTGAAAATTTCTATCAAATGCGTTAAATACACGAAATATGTGCCAGGCAGTAAGTACCGCCAGTCACCTCTTTCGTAATCCCAAAGCCGGTTACTTAGAACGCTTTTATGTCTGGAACATTATAAATATGCACACCATTTTCTGGCGGATGGTTGATGGCAAAATGCAGGGTACGGATCATTTGTTTGATGGTCACCAACCCCTGCTGGCGGCTTTGCTCGCGGGTGGCCGGGAGCAACCGCGCCAGCGTGTACAGGGGCATCAGCAAAACTGGCCACCAGTGGCCGGGTCCCAGTACATACCAGGGCCTGATGAATGAACAACGGGCGCCTGTTGATTGCAGCAGGCCCTCACCGGTTGCCCGTATAGCCCGGTATTCTTTCATAATTCGGCCGGGGTACTGGCTTACGCTGAGGTAAATAACATGCGGCAAATGGTTATCGCTTATTACGGCCGCCGCCTCTTGTACCGATACCAGGTCAATGGTTTCAAAGGCAGCAATTTTAGCGGGCGAGGGGTGGGGCACGCCAATCAGGTGAATAAATACGTCGGTATTCTGTGTGGCGCTTGCATAAGAAGAAGCATCCAGGGCATCGCCAATAACCACTTCGCAGCCGGGCGGCAGCTTGTGTTCCGACCCCTTTCGGGCCAGGGCCTTAATGCGATAATCGCCGGTTTGTAGCAGGGCTGTTATGAGCCGGGAACCGATATACCCGGTTCCCCCCGTAATAAAAATGGTTTGCATGATGTGGAGTTACCTGTATATATACGAAGGTTACTTATAGATGGATTTGTAGCATTCCCCCGTAACAGGCGTCAGCATTCAATTACGGGGTTTTCTTCCCACCGCGGCGGGCTGGGGAAAATTTATGCAGGACGTGGAATATTGGCCGCTTTCCGCTACCTTTGCAGCCGATTAAAACTACTGGTTCTTTTATTGGCTCTATTTAATTGATTACTAATTTGTTATAGCACTAAAAAACCGGTAGAAATTAACTAATCAACTTTGCAACATGGCAGGTCAGTTAAAAGAAGTTCGTAATAAGATCAAGGCAACCCAGAATATGCAGCAGATTACCAAAGCAATGAAAATGGTAAGCGCTGCCAAATTGAGAAAAGCCCAGGATGCTATCATCCAGATGCGTCCTTATGCCCGTAAACTGCAGGAAGTGTTGAGCAACATCGTGAGCAGTGCAGAAGGCGATGCAGGTATGGCCCTGGCAGTTGAGCGTCCTGTGGAGAAAGTGCTGTTGATCGTTATTACCAGCGACCGTGGTTTATGCGGCGCTTACAATACCAACGTAATTAAACTGGCCCGCACTACCATCAATGAAAAATATGCCGCTCAGAACGCCAAAGGCAATCTGACCATATGGGGCATTGGTAAAAAAGGAACTGAATTCTTCCAGAAAAATAAATATCAGGTAAACGATACCTTCAAAGACCTGTTCCTGAAATTGAAATTCGAAAACGTACAGGCTGTCGCCCAGGCTGCTGTAAAAGCGTTTGAAGCCAAAGAATTTGATGTAATAGAACTGGTGTACAGCGAATTCCGCAACGCCGCCATGCAACGTTTTGCTTTAGAACGTTTTCTGCCCATTCCGAAAGTAGAGAAGAAAGATGGCGCCAAGAAGAGCGACTTCATCTTTGAACCCGCCAAAGAAGAGCTGATAGCTGAGCTGATGCCAAAGATCCTGAACACACAATTGTACAAAGCGGTACTGGATGCCAATGCTTCTGAGCACGGCGCCCGTATGACTGCCATGGATAAAGCCAGCGAAAACGCCAACGAGTTATTAAAGCACTATAAAATTTCATATAACCGGGCACGCCAGGCAGCCATCACTACCGAACTTACAGAGATCGTGAGCGGTGCCGCTGCATTACAAGGTTAAAATTTAATAATGGAAATTTCCAACCTGATACCCCATATAGAGGCGTTGATCTTTGCCAGTGAAAAGCCTTTAACAACATTGGAGATCACTGATCTGATCAACCAGGCCTTTGGCTTTATGGAAGATAAGATCACGCTCGATCAGATTGAATCGGCCATTGAAGGTATTTTAGAAAAATACAAGGCTGAATTCTATCCATTCGAAGTGCGCGAAAGCGGTGGCGGTTGGCAGTTCCTCACTAAAAAAGATTTTCATAAAACCGTTGCCCAGTTAAACGGTGATAGATTCCTGAAACGCCTGTCTACAGCAGCGTTGGAAACCTTAAGTATAGTTGCTTATAAACAACCGGTAACAAAATCCGACATTGAAGCTATCCGTGGTGTAAGCAGCGATTACGCTATTCAGAAATTACTCGAAAAAGACCTCATAGTAATAACAGGCCGTAACGAAAATATGCCCGGCCACCCGCTGGTGTATTGTACGTCCAAAAACTTTATGGACTATTTCGGCCTGAACACAACAGATGACCTGCCAAAGCTGAAAGAAGTACTCGATGACAACTTTGTAGCGCCTACTGTTGTTGGTGGTGAATCCGGCGTTGCACCTGCAGAGGGCGAAGCCGAAGGTATCCTGCCTTCAGAAAATGGCGTTTATTTAAATGGAACCGACGTTACTTTCAGTGAAGAAGGCGAAGAAGGAGCAGAAGATGAAGTACAAGCGGCCCTGGGCCAGGAAGTTGAAGGTGAATCAGCAGAGAATGTAGAAGCCACCGAAGGATCATACGAACTGGATACCGATGAAGAAGCCATAGCTGAAGAAGCAGAGGCGCTGGATGAGGAAGCAGATGAAGTGCTGGATGAAATTGCAGAAGAAGGTTTTGACGAAGATGATGCCGAAGCCTTTAGCGAAGAAGAACCCTACATTACACCCGAAGAAGAGGAAGAAGAACCTGAAGGTGACTCCATCTCTTTTGCCGTTGACGACAATGGTGAGCTGATTGAAGAACATCCCGATGAAGAGGAAGGTGAAGAAGAGAATAACGACGGATCTGAGGAAGAAGGCGGAGAAAAGGATGAAGAAGGTGATGAGGATAAAGACGAGGACGAAGAAAAGAAATAACAGCAAAAAACTATATAAACGAGGCGCATTCATTAAAAGATGGATGCGCTTTTTTACTTTTAACAATGTCAACCCTGTCGACTTATTAACTTGTCAACTTATTCTTATATTCGCATACTATGGCACAGCAATTATCCCGGGAATTATTAATCCAGTTGGCGAATGAATACGGTACGCCCCTGTATGTGTACCATGCCGAAAAAATTAAAGAGCAATACGAAAAGCTGCAAACAGGCTTTCAAAAGATCAATGCCCGTTTTTACTACGCCTGTAAGGCGCTTACCAATATTAATGTTTTAAAATATGTGAACAGCCTCGGCGCCGGGGTTGATTGTGTGAGCATTCATGAAGTAAAGCTGGCCCTGAAGGCAGGCTTTGATCCCAAGAACATTCTGTATACGCCCAATTGTGTAGACTTTCAGGAAATTGTAGCAGCCAAGGAACTGGGTGTTAATCTCAATATCGACAACATCTCCATCTTAGAGCAGTTTGGCAATAAGTTTGGCGGCAGCTATCCGGTTTGCATCCGGCTCAACCCTCATATTATGGCCGGTGGTAATTTCAAGATCTCTACCGGGCACGTAGACAGCAAATTTGGTATTTCCATTCACCAGATCAGGCACATCGAGCGCATTGTAAAAACCGCCAAAATGAAAGTGACCGGGGTGCATATGCATACCGGTAGTGAGATCAAAGACATTGGCGTTTTTATGGAAGGCCTCGATGTAATGTTCGAGATCACCTCGCATTTTCCCGACCTGGAATTTATTGACCTGGGTAGTGGGTTTAAAGTGCCTTACCAGCCCGATGATCCGGAAACAGATGTAAATACACTGGGTCAGAAGATGGCCGTAGCTTTCAAGAACTTTGAAAAAGAAACCGGTAAAAAACTGCAGGTTTGGTTTGAACCCGGTAAATACCTGGTAAGCCAGTGCGGTTACTTTATAGTAAAAACAAATGTGGTGAAACAAACGCCGGCCACCGTATTTGCGGGGGTGAACAGCGGGTTCAACCACCTCATTCGCCCTATGTTCTACGAGGCGTACCACCATATTGAAAATATCAGCAATCCCAACGGACCTGAAAGGATCTATACCGTGGTTGGGAATATTTGCGAAACCGATACGTTTGCCTGGGACCGCAAGCTGCACGAAGTGCGCGAAGGCGATTACCTGGTGTTCTATAATGCCGGTGCGTATGGATTTGAAATGTCGAGCAACTTTAACTCCCGCCTGAAACCTGCCGAAGTACTGGTAAAAGATGGCAAGGCGCACCTGATTCGCAGACGCGATGAGTTTGAAGACCTGTTAAAGAATCAAATAGAAGTATTATAAAATTAACCCCGACACTTGTCGGGGTTTTATTTTACATTCATTATCTGAAAGACCTTACCTCATGCCAAATAAATTCATCCAACAATTAAAGAGCCCGGTATTATTCAGGTTGTATTTGTTTTACAAACTGCCTGCGGCATTTTTTTCGGGTGTGCGTGTAAGAGAGATCGATGAACAGCATTGCGTGGTGACCGTTCCTTATAAATGGTTCTCACAAAACCCATTCCGTTCAACTTATTTTGCCTGTTTGGCAATGGCGGCCGAAATGAGTACCGGTTCTCTCGCAATGGCGCATGTATATAAACGAAAACCGCCTGTGAGTATGCTGGTAGTGAAGTTTGAAGCCAATTATTTCAAGAAAGCAACCGGCCGAACCCGCTTTGAATGTAAAGATGGCGCCCTGTTATTGAATACCATTGAAAAGGCTATTGCCACCCGCGAACCTCAAACCTGTGTAACCACTTCTGTAGGTACGAACACGCAAGGTGAAAAGGTAGCAGATTGTTTAATAACCTGGTCGTTTAAGGTGAAAGCGTGAATGGCGAGCCATTCACGATTCACGAAATGGAAACAATAAACAATAAATAATTCTCAATAATGAAGATCGCTTTTCATGGTGCTGCCCGTACCGTTACGGGATCAAAACACTTGCTCACGTTAAGCAATGGCCGGAAGTATTTGCTCGATTGTGGAATGTTCCAGGGGTTGGGACAGGCTACCAATGCATTGAACCGCAATTGGGGCTTTGACCCGGCAGAAGTAAACTTTCTTATTTTATCGCATGCCCATATCGATCACAGCGGGCTTATTCCCAAGCTTATCCGGGATGGCTTTACCGGCAAAATATTTTGTACGCCGGCTACCAAAGATCTGACCGAAATTCTGTTGCTCGATTCTGCTGAAATACAGGAAGACGATGTAAAATATCTGAACAAGAAAAGAGCGGCTGAAAAGCAGCCCTACCTGCAACCCCTCTATACAACGGAAGATGCAGAAAACTCCTTTAAGCATCTGGAGGCGGTGGAATATGGCATATGGTATAAGATAGATGAGTTTGTAGAGTTGATGTACACCGATGCCGGTCACATCATTGGCAGTGCGGCCGTGAACCTGAAAATAAACGAAGATGGCAAGGTTACCCATTTAACCTTCAGTGGCGATGTAGGCCGGTACCGCGATGTGATCCTGCGTTCACCCGCCGTGTTCCCCCAGGCCGATTACGTCATTATTGAATCAACCTATGGCAACAGCCTGCACGAACTGAATGTTACCACGCCCGATCAACTGTTGCAATGGATAGTGAAGACCTGTTTGAAAAAGAAGGGCAAGCTCATCATTCCCGCGTTCAGCGTGGGGCGTACGCAGGAATTGTTATACCATTTGAACCAGCTGGAGCTGGAACGGCGCCTGCCCGATCTGGATTATTTTGTAGATAGCCCGTTAAGCATAAAGACTACGGAACTGGTAAAACGCTATCCCCGCTATTTCAATAAAACCATTCAGCATGTGCTGGAAACCGATTCAGATCCCTTTGGTTTTAAAGGATTGAAGTTTGTAAAAACGGTGCAGGAATCAAAGCTGTTGAACTTTCGTAATGAACCCTGTGTCATTATTTCGGCCAGTGGTATGGCAGAAGCCGGCCGCGTAAAGCACCATATCAGTAATAATATTGAGAACAGCCGCAACACCATCCTCATGACCGGTTATTGCGAACCCGAATCGCTGGGTGGCAGGTTATTGTCGGGCCGGAAAGAAGTGCACATCTTTGGGGTAATGCATGAAGTGCATGCAGAAGTAGGAGCTATCCACAGCATGAGCGCCCATGGCGATTATGAAGACCTGAGCCAGTTCCTGGCCTGCCAGGACCCAAAGCAGGTAAAGCGCCTGTTCCTGGTGCATGGAGAGTATAATGTACAGCAACAATTCAGGCAGCGCCTGTTAAAGAAGGGATTTGTGGATATAGAGATCCCTGAGCAGCACTATGAAGTAGGGTTGACTTAAGTTGATCAGTTAACCAGTTGACGAGTTGACAAGTTAACAAGTTGACGAGTTGCGGAGTAAGAAAAAGGGTAGGAGAAATAAAAGAGAAAGTTGATAGGATTGATATAGTGATGGGGAGGAGGATGAAAGGAGTGAAAAATGAAAGTAGTGAGGAATGTTATATTGTAGCGAGCCCTTTCACGTTTCACGTTTGACGTTTCACGTTTGACGTTTCACGATTTAAACAAAAAACCGCCTCACGGGGCGGTTTTTTAATTCAATAATCTTTGGGTAGTCTCTAAGTAAAATTTAATTCATCTATAGGTCAGATTTTCTACGGTTCTCCTTTCAGATAATGGATCTTAAATTCCTGGTTTTTTCATCGGAACTGGACGTTTAGGGCTTTTTCTCGAGGAGATCTGTTGTTTTTTGGTTTTCATGGATCGTTGGACAAAACGGGTAACTTGGTTTTCATGGATCGTTGGACAAAACGGGTAACTTGGTTTTTCTGGATTGTCAGGCTCCGTGATGCCTGCAGTTACTGGATTCACCCTTTTCGGGTCTTTCGGTTTTTTATAGGAATTTCGATCTTGTAACAAAGATGATTATTCTACACCCTTAGGTCAACTTTATTCGACTAATAAGTAGAAACCTTCGATTTTAGGTGGAAAACTTCGGGTAAATGACGCAAATATCTAATGTGTATAAATTGAACATAAGTGGGTAAGTGGGTAGAGTTGAACGGTTTATTAATGTTACCTTAATATAAATAGTAACCTATTTAACGTACAAAAAGAAACCCCGACGGATTACGTCGGGGCTAACTTCTTATGAAATCCGTATCATGAGCAGGCTGGAGATAAAAATCACACTAGTTTTCAAGAGTGTAAGGATTCCACTTTTTCTTCCGTTTTAAGGATAGGGCTTATTATTGATAACCGTCACAATAAATGCTTTCTACAGATATATTTAGGGTTCTGTGTTCGATTTTGATCTGTAACAAAGATGGTTACGAAGACTGGCAAAGAGAAAATTATTAGCCATTTGGGGTAATAATGCCGGTAAACAGGAAGAAATTTTCGATGAAGTTAGATGATGTTTAAACGCTTTAATACGTCGGGTTTGTGAGCCTTGCTCACCGGGATCTCGTTCCCCTTGATAAACAGGTCATTCTCCCGAATATCGTCTATCTTATTTATATTTATAATATATGAGCGGTGAACCTTGATGAAGGTTTGGCGGTTCACTTTTTCCTCCAGGTTCTTTATCGTATTGTGTGTTATGTACTTTTTGCTATCGGCGGTCACGAATTTCACATAATCACCCATACTTTCAATAAACAGGATGTCGTCATTATTTAAACGGACCAGTTTGCCATCGCATTTAATAAAAATATGATCGGTGGCCGTGCTGCTGATATTGTTTTCACCAGCCGGTGCTGCAGTGAGTTTATTCAGGGCCTCCTGAAAACGTTGATAAGTAAACGGCTTTTTTAAAAAGTCAGTTACATTATATTCAAAAGCGTTATAAGCGTATTCTGATTTGGAGGTGGTAAGTATTACTTTGGGATAATAAGCCAGCTGATCGAGTAGATCAAAACCCGTAGCGCCGGGCATTTCAACATCCAGGAACAATATGTCAACAGAATTTTTATTCAGGTAGTCCAGGGCTTCCTCCACATTGGTAAAATGTCCTTTCACCTGCAACAGCGCACTTTTCTCGCAGCATTTGACCAAATAGTCGGCAGCTACCTGCAGATCCTCTACTATGACACAGGTCCATTTCATAAAATATTGGAATTGAATTCTTTCAACTTATTGTACTCCGATGCGATCAGCTCCTTACTCTCTGCTAATGTAACCACAATTTGCTGATATTCTGACGTTAAATCATTCGAAGAAGTTGCGTTTTGGCAAATATCTTCAAAATCATTACAAATATTTTGAACGAACGGCAAACCTACAAATCCAAACGTTGGTTTTATTTTATGTATTGCCTTTTTTAAGTCAGATATATTATTTGTTTGATAAGCGGTTTTAATGGAATTCAAATCTTCATTAAAATGTGCCAGTGTAGTTTGAAAGATCTCTTCTATATACTGGTAATCATCTTCATACAGGCTATAAAGGTAATCGGCGTCAATGTTTTCGTTGAAAATGAATTTTTTAGAGAAATTTGCTGCGCTCATTGGAAAATAGTTTATCCATTTTTTCGTTAAGTTAGTTGTCCGTAGCTGAGATCCTTTTTGTTCTAATCCAATAACTCTATGAAGGAGAAAATATTATATCTGGTCTACTCTATTTACAGAGATATAGTGCATACCGGCCTGCATGAGGGTGTTTCAAAGGATATGCGCAAAAGGATCATCCGCTTTAACCAGTTCATCATTCTGGCCCTGCTGCTGAACTTCATCTCCGTTTTCTCTTACTTCTACCATAAACTATATATAAGCGCGTTAGTAAATATTACCTCCGCTTATTTTTTCTTACTGGCATTTTATTTTGGTTCAAAACGAAAGCTGGAAACAGGCCGGATCATAGCGGTCGTAAATATAAACCTATATCTCATTGTAATATGTTACCTGGAAGGGTTAAAGGCAGGGGAGTACCTGTTGTATTTCCCCTACTTCGTGGTACTTACGTTTGTGGTGAGCATCAGGCGAAACTTTAAAGAACTGTTATCGGTGTACTCCATCACCGTTATAGCCTCGCTGGCCTGTGTAAAATTGTGTCCGTATGTAAATAACATTCAAATCATCAACGAAGCCCTGTATGCGCAATTATACAGCGGTAACCTGGTTATTTCGCTGGCCATGACCATCATTTTCTCCTATTCCATTTTACGGGTAAATAAAGACAATGAGGTGACCATTCTGCAGGAAAAAACATTTGGCGATACCATCTTCAATACCTCGCTCGACGGGGTATTTATTATTTTCAGCCAGTCGAATATTATAAACAGTTGCAATAAGCGGGCGCTGGAAATGTTTGACGTGAAAGAGAAACATGAAATTGAAGGAACGAATATGGAGAGCTGGTTTGAAGAACATCAGATAAAACAGTTCAACTCAATAAAAGAATCCCTGTCGGGCGAATCACGTCCCTGGCAGGGCGAACTTACCCTCACGGCCAAAACAGGCCGAATTTTTTATGGGTTTGTGAGTGTGGTGCCCTTTACTTATAAAGATACCGGCTACACCAAGATCAGTATCCTGGATGTATCGAATGTGAAGATGGCCGAATTTGAACTTATGAAGGCAAAAGAAAAAGCTGAATCCGCAGCCAGAACAAAATCGCGCTTTCTCAGCAACATGAGCCATGAGTTGCGTACCCCGCTGAACGGCATCATTGGCGCTTCTAATTTATTGCTGCAGGAAGAACACCTGAATACCCAGGTACAACACCTCGATATCCTTAAGTTCTCATCAGAGCATATGATGATGCTCATCAACGATATCCTGGATTATAATAAAATGGAAGCCGGAAAAGTAGAGCTGGCCGATGTGCCGGTGAACATAAAAGAGTTCATGCAAAAACTGGCTTCGCAGTTCTCGCCCCAGATAAAATTGAAAGGACTGGAGTTTAAGATTGATATCGACGACCGGCTCGACCTGGAATTTTATACCGATGAGACCAGGCTGAACCAGGTGCTGAGCAACTTGCTGGCCAATGCCCTTAAGTTCACTCACCAGGGTACCATTACCATGGCGGTGCGAAAACTGTTTTCGTCAAGCACCAAATCAACCTTGCAGTTTATAGTAATGGATACCGGCATCGGTATTCCTAAAAACAAACATAAAGAGATCTTCGACAGCTTTACCCAGGCCGATGTAAATACTACCCGCAAGTATGGTGGAACCGGTTTGGGGTTAGCCATCACCAAGCGTATAGTGAACATGTTCAACAGCGACCTGTTGCTGGAGAGTGAAGAAAACAAGGGCAGTGCGTTTCACTTTACTGTTGAGTTGAGGATCTGTGAGAACCGGAAACGCTACATGGAGGACAATATTAAAAACCTCGATTCGCTGGAAGGCATCCGCTTACTGATCGCAGAAGATAACCCGGTGAACCTGTCGATTGCTAAAAGATTTCTTACCAAATGGGGCATTCAAGTTAGCGAAGCAACCAATGGCCGCGAAGCGCTGGCCCAGTTTAAAAAAGGCACTTTCGATCTGTTGCTGATTGATCTTGAAATGCCCGAAATGGATGGCGCAACGGCGTTAAAGGAAATACGTAAGATTAACACTTCAATCCCCGCCGTTGCTTTTACAGCTGCGGTATATGATAATATGCAGGCCGATCTGCTGCAAAAAGGCTTTACAGATTTCATACACAAACCATTTAGACCGGAAGAACTTCACTCGAAGATTTCTTATTTAGTCTCTGCCTTGCGAGCATAAGTGGGCGAGGTAAAAAGCAGGAAGTAAGAAGAGCCCGCAGGGCGACTTTAATAGTAGAGCCTTAGGATCGGGTCTTTGGGTATTACCGCGCGCGAAGCGAAAACTACGTCGCTGTCTCGGCTAAGCCGAGATCAACTCGTCAACTGATCAACTCGTCAACGGGTCAACTGGTGGTAAACTACCACAGAGAGCATCTCCCTAAAAAGTACCAGATTTATCCAGGCAGCCACTGCCATGATAAGTTCTAACCCTGTTTTTACTGAATTGGTAAGTAATTTTTTGAATGTAGTAGTATTCCTTCGTGTTTTATTAAACAACCTTTGTATCTTGCATACCTGTTCAATTGTATAGCGTAGTCAGTATTAGCCGAAAAAACAAAGCCATGAGAAAGATTCCAGTGAATGTTTCTTCAATCAATTGTAGCCTGCAGTCGTTTCAGGCAATGGAGGGAACCAATCAATCTTCAGGTTTCCAACATTTAACAAGCCGGTTTTTTTGTAATCCTATTCTAATTACTGCTGTAAATACCTGTCGTTTACCAAATAAACCGAGGTAATACCAACCGGACTTTTGACAAGTCTGAACCCCATTGAACGCCTATCCTAAACAGTTTTATACCGAACGATAATTCAATTTATCATACATCTTTTCCGGGTAAAACATAGCCGCAGCAATCCACCCGGAATCAACTACGGTTGCTGCATAATTTTCTCATGTGACTCGCAGCCCTTATTCTTAAGGGCTGCCTACTTTTTTTTAGGGGGTATATCAACCCAGTAAGCAAGTCAATATCCCAACATTGATTCTAACATTTCCTTAAGTATACTTTCACAAAGCCTTATAAGTCGGCACGTCCTTTTCAACGTAAATTATAATGGGTGATTTAAACACAAAAAGGAGGAGCCGATATGAGAATTTTAAAAACAATACCAGTTCTTATTGTTCCTATTATACTGGCGGTTAGCTGTGCCGCGCCCGCATACGTTGAAAAAGACAAGACAGCCGATTTCAGCCGGTATAAAACCTATGCATGGATAGAGGGCGATAAAAAGGCTGATAAGGGTCGGCATACAGACCTTATGCAAAAGCAGGTGCAGGATGCGGTGAATGCAAAATTGCGAAAGGAAGGCTGGCGCGAAGACAACAAACGACCGGATGTATTGGTGAGCTATGATGTGCTGGTAGAAAAAACTACCCGTGATGTGTCGAATCCTGTTTACTCAGCGCCTTACAGTCGTTTATTTTATAACCCGTTCTATCGCCGGTGGGGAACTATTTATTATCCTTCCACCGTCATGGGATACGATTATAATACTGCGGAAGTAAGAGAAGGTACGCTCACCATTACCATGGTAGACGCCAACACTGACAAAACCGTTTGGCAAGGCTGGTCAACCGATGATGTAAACAGCCGGCGGCTTACCCATAAGGAGATTCAAAGCAGTGTGAACGCTATCTTTCGCAAGTTTGATGTGGCGAAAAAATAGTATCGGGAACTGGTGAAAAAAGAAAAGCCCCCCTATGCATCGGGAGGCTTTTTTATATAAGAGTGTTAAGCTTATTGATAGTTCAAATGCAATTCAACACGTCTGTTTTTAGCGCGGCCTTGTGGCGTTTTGTTAGGCGCGATTGGTTTTGAATCACCAAAACCCTGTGCAGTGATGCGGCTTTCAGCAATACCTTTTTTAATAAAGTAGTTCTTAACAGCAGTGGCACGTTTTGCAGAAAGCTTTAAGTTGTTTTCCGGTTTACCTAAATTATCGGTGTGGCCTTCAATGCTGATCTGCAGGGCAGGGTCGGCTTTCAGTACCTTAACAACCACGTCTAATTTGGGGTAAGAAACTTTCTGGATGATGTCTTTACCAGACATATAGTAAATGGCCGTGGCAGCAATAGCTACTTTCTTCACAACATCCTGTTTAATTTCGGGGCAACCACCGTTGGCTGGTTTACCAGGCGTAGCAGGACATTTATCTTCTTCATCGTTAACGCCATCGCCATCCGTATCAGGAATAGGGCAGCCATTGTATTTGGCAATACCGGCAACTGCAGGACATTTATCTTCTTCGTCGTTGATGCCATCGCCATCCGTATCAGGGATAGGGCAGCCATTGTATTTGGCAGTACCTGCAACATCAGGACATTTGTCGTTCTTGTCGGCAACGCCGTCTTTGTCTTTATCTGGACAGCCAGCCAATGCTACTTCACCGGCAACATCAGGACATTCGTCTTTTTCATCAACGATACCATCGTTGTCTTTATCGTGGGTAACTTCTTTAATAACTTCAACGTTCTTTACAACAGTATCAACCCGGTTTTCAACAACCTTTTCTACTTTAACGGCTTCTGCTTTGGGCTCTTCTTTTACTTCCTGTTTCGGTTGGCTTCTGTGTCTGTGTGTTCTAACCCGTTGATAGATCGACATGGTAAAACCTAAATGCACATCGGCAGAAGTAACGTTCTGTTTCCCTAACATGTTGCTCAGGATGGTACCTGAACCCAGGAACAGGGGACCAAGACGCATACCTGCACCCCAGGCTGCTTTCTTGTTGAGTGTATTGTAATATAATGGCGTATAAAGGCTGAACCATTTTTTCTCTAACCGGGGAGTTACAGTGAACGTAGTAGCATATTGTGCTGAAGTCTGGTTCTTATCCCGGTTAATGAGGTTTACAATAGTACCTGCGTTAATGAACAGGCGTTTGTAAAGATGGTAGTCTGCATCGAAACGGAAAGTAGCAGGCAGTTTCACTTTCATTTTATCTGCATGCGCATAGGACTTAAGAATGCCCTGGCTTTCGAGGCGGGTAAAATACTGGTCAAAATCTTCGCCATCTTTTTTGTCCAGGTCGTTGGTTGTTTTACCTGTAGCGTTTGCAGAATAACTGTTGCCATGTTGGGAGTTTTGATAACTTACCGATCCGAGATCGTTTAAAGAAGCGTTTACCCGCAACTTATAAGGCGTTTGATCGTTGGAGAGCCAACTGCTGGTTTCGGGTCTCCATTCGTAGCTGAAGCCCACGTCGAAACCCAGGCCATGGTTATCGGATGCTTTTTTCAACACATCGTCGAAATTATCATCCACACCATCCAGGTTTTTGGAGTAACGTACGTTCACGTCACCTTCGAGCTGGTTAATGATATCGTTCTTGGCAATATTTACCGCCAGTTTATTTGAATACAGGGAAGCGGCAGCCAGTCCCACAACATACTTACCGGTAATACCCATTTTCAACAGGTGGTGGGGAGCGCTCCAGATAATCCGGCCATAGGTTAAGCCGGCTTCAGCAAAAGCATGCGCTTTTAACTGCAGCTTATCTTCCTGAATGGGCTGGTCATAAATGCCATCATTGCCGTTACCGAAATAACGGAATGTTTTATCGCTGAGGTTAAATTCATTGATCAGCGTACGCGCACGGGTATACAACCCAACGCCGCTTTTTTTGCCTGAAGTGAACATGAAAGAGGGTCCAAGGATCTCTGTATTGAACCACAGGTTCTTTTTGTCGGCATTAGCTGATTTGAAATAATCTTTGTTTTCGGTGAGGTCTGAAAAATCGAACTTTTTAAACTTGTCATTTTTCAGTTCATAAGCATTGTTTCCCGCAACGGTGCTAAGGGAAAAAAAGTTTATGTTCACTTTGTACTTACTGGCAGCTACAGAGGCAGGGTTTTGCAACATGCCGTGAATACCGGAATAATTGTCGTACGGATACCCGATAAATGATTGAGATAAGCCAAACAAGGGTACGCAACTTATCAGGCCTAGCGCAAGGCTTTTTTTCATGACTTGGGAGTTAAGAGTTAGTTAGGCGGTTAAATTATAGGGTTAATGTTATAATTAAAAGCGCCGCAAGGTAATTTAATTTGTGAAAAATAAATGGTTTATATATTATATAAATCAATTTAGCATTGGTCAGTAGTGTATTTTGTTACTGGCAGTTAGGCAATCGTGTTGGAATACCCTTTTTCGGGCACTGTCAAACGGAAAAACAGGCCTTCTATTGTATTGATATTGCATTCATTTACCGCTGAAGACCACTCTATATTAGTATTTGCCGCATGTTCAAATGCGTGAATTTTACATGCAGGTAATGTGTATCCGAAAACTGGAAAAATTGCATAGATGGTACTTTCTTCTTACTTTCGGACCTCCTTAGATCAATAACCTCCCTGAGCAACACAACGTTCCTCTAAAACAATACCCATAATCGTATGAAAGCCTTAACACAACCGGTATCCCGGCAATACCTGAAACTATTTCTGAAAATTATAGTGATCTCGTTATGGGCGCTGTGTATTTTATCAGCGGCTATAAAATGAAAATAGCGAGTCCCTCCCGATGCATCGGGAGGGCTTTTTGATATAAATTCTTTTAAATATTATATTCCTGCCATTATTATCCCCCTAAGGATGAACGTGCTTCATATTCATATATCGACATGATATATACATGGAATGAATATGCGAAGCATGGAAAACGCATTACTTTTAGCGTTGCATCACTGACCCTAACCCTGGATCGAAGAAAGCCCTTTGCGACTAAACATTTGCACTACCGGTAATAACATTGGTAGTGGTTGCCCCCATTTGACTAATATTTTCTTCTTACTTCCAGCCGCCATTTATCAATGACCTGTTTGATTTAAAAAATCAAATACCCAACCCATTTAAAACAATTCCGTACGTATGAAGAATTTTACACATCCGGCCCTAACGCCCTGGCTAAGGCTATTTCTGAAAGTTATTATTTGCACACTATGGTTGTTGTGCATTGTTTCGGCAGCCATCTCGCGCGATTTGCCGCTGCCGCATTTGGGGCAGAACCCGGCCGATATAACGGTTTGCGCCGGTTCAAACCCAACCTTTACCATTGGTACAATTACAGGAACCAGTGGCACCACTACCATTCGATGGGAGGTAAGTGTTGACGGCGGTGGCAGTTATAGCACTGTCACCAATGGGACCAGTTATAGCGGCGCTACTACTACCACTCTAACTGTGCTGAACGTATCCAAAATAGTGAACGACGGGCGCAGGTACCGGTGCGTGGTAACTGATGTCACAGGTTCATCTTTTTCCAATGCCGCTGTGCTTTCTGTAAACGACACGCCGGCTGTTTCATCAGTTACAAGGGCTACAACAGTGTGTGAGGGCGCTACCGGCTCCGGTTTAAAGGTAACCAATGACCCAGCACTCACCTATCAATGGCAGGTGAGCACCAATAATGGAGTTTCGTGGAGTAATGCAAAGGCTGCTGATGGTTATACCGGCAGTACTACCAATGACCTTACCTATCCTGTAGCTACATTGTCAATGAATGGTTATTTATATCGTTATACGGCTACCATTACCGCAACTGGTTGTAATGCTACCAGTGTTGCGATGGATACGTTCCGGGTATTGTCGGCACCAGTATTTCCTACTGGTGGTGAAGTTAAATCATCAACCATTTGTCCGGGAGGAGATGCCATCTTTACTGCAAACCCTACGGGTGTAACTGCCATGGTCTATCAATGGCAGGTATTACAATTACCCGCCACGGATTTTACCGACGTGAGCGATGGCGCCGTTTATAGCGGTTCACAAACCAAAACCCTGAACATAACCGGTTTTCCCGGCGCAGCCGGAACTTCCTGGAATGTGCAGATAGTGGCCAGTTATCCGGGCACCAAGGGTTGTGCGCAATCCAGTTTTGCCGGATTATCTATACGTACTTTGCCGGCAATACCGGTTCAACCAAAAGATACCACGGTTTGTGCCAACAGTCCTGCCGGTTTTAGAGTTATTGCCAGCGGTAGCGCCACGTTAGCTTATCAATGGCAAACTGACAACGGTACCAGCGGTGCTACCTGGTCGAATGTAAGCAGCATTGTTACTGTACCCGCTGCACCCCCCAATACGCTTCAATTAGGACCGGTTACGCTGGCCATGAATGGCTACCGGTACCGGGTAACGGTGAGCAACAGTTGCGCGCCCCCGGCTACTTCTAACGAAAAAATACTCACCGTTCGCAGATCTGGCACCTGGCTGGGTTATAAAGACACCAAATGGGAAGAAGCCCAGAACTGGTGCGGCGGTGTACCTGATAATACCATCGATGTGCTGGTGCCCAACTGGCCCTCGAGAATGCCGAATATCAGTGATGGAACCGGTACCGCTTATTATAAAAGTCTTGAAATTGAAAATACTGCCCGCCTTACCATCAGCGGCGGTACGGTCAATAACATGACTGGTCCGTTTAATTTACAGGGAACGGTAGCGTATACAGCTACCCGCGATCAATATATATATCCCGCTGACCATGGCTCGCTGGAGATAAATGGTACGGGTAATAAGATCTTGAGTACTGGTGTTGCAATAAGCCATAACCTGGTATTGGGCGGTTCAGCCAAACTGGTTACCGGCGCTAATATCCTTACTATGAAAACAGGTAGTAATCCTGTTGTAGCCAGTGCGTTTACCGACCCGGCCACCAGTTGGATAGTTACCGGCAACGGGAGCACCGGTGCAGCCAATACCGGTTTGGGTGGCTTACGTATTGAACAGGTAGATGCAGCCGATGGCGCGGTATTGTTTCCCGTTGGGCCTACTCCGGCTGCTTATAATCCGCTTCAGTTAACCAATGGCGGCGCGGCAGATCATTTTACCGTTGCTGTCAATGACCAGCGGATCCCCGGCGGTGTGTACAATGCAGGCGTGAACCGTACATGGCTGGTGTCGGAAGCAGTAACTGGTGGTAGTAACGTAATGCTTTCTCTGAAATGGCAGGGCAGTGAAGAACAGGCTTCTTTTGACAGAACACAATCACAGATCATCAGGTCGAACGGAACATCGATCGTAGAATCAAGTTCAAAAGCGCTGGCCAGTGGTACTAACCCTTATGCCCGTGCAGATGGGGCCTTTGCCGTACTTACTCAATTCAGTGTGGCCAGTCAGGCAGTGGTGCTGGCAACGGAGTTAAGTTCATTCACCGCACAAAAAACCGGGAATGCAGCGGTAGGCTTATCCTGGAAAACAACGGCTCTTTCATCGGAAAGGTATTTTGATGTGCAAAGATCGGCCGATGGGGTTCACTTTGTAACGCTCGCCCGGGTAAATGGGGAAACCAGTAGAACTGCTTATAACTATAACGACAATTTACCGGGTACCGGCATTATTTATTATCGTTTACTGGTAATGGATCAGCAAAATGAATTGGTGCGAAGCAGTATACAAACGGTATTACTGAATAGCAGCAACCAGGTTCAACTGAGGCCTTCTGCTACTGCCGGCGCCATAACAAATGTATATATACAAGCTTCAAAACAATCGATAGCCAGCCTGTTTGTAACCGACATCGCCGGACATATTCATAGCCGCCAGTCGTTAGCGGTAAATAATGGTGAGAACCTGGTACCGATCTGGATAGGTAACCTGGGTAAAGGTGTATATTATGTGCATGTGAAAAATGGAGATGGAAGCACCAGTGTGTTAACGCTGCTGAAGCAGTAAATAAGTGAAATTTGGAGATATAAAAAAGGCTGTCACATTGAAGTGACAGCCTTTTTTCTTTTGTAAATGAAGTAAGAGGT
>NZ_JBJMLX010000535.1:0-24233 GCF_045805085.1 Niastella sp. | reverse complement strand
TTAACCCTTCCAAGCTTTCAGCAGGCTTGTCATCCCTTATCAACTCTATAAACTTACCTCTTCGTACGTCTTACTTCCTACCTCCTGTATTTTCCCGCGTCAACTTGTCAACTTGTCAACGTGTTAACTTGTCAACTCGTCAACTGGTCAACTGGTCAACTGGTCAACTGGTTAACTGGTCAACCTGCACCTTAATAAAAAAATATTTTTCCAAAACGATTAATGGTGTAATCCCAAATGCCTGTCCTTATAAACATAAACGCACTAGGCGCCAATGGAAACACCTGAAAGAATCTGGTTCCTGCTATCTCGTAATTTGAGCGGCGATGCCACTGAACAGGATAAGGAAGAACTGAACGAACTGTTGCAACAGCATCCTGAGCTGATGCAACAATATGACATGCTGCATCAGTTATGGTCGGTAAATGCGCCTGCAGGCGAAGAACCTGCCACCAGCGACAAACTCAATCGCATTTTACAACTGGCCGAAGCGGAAACTGCAGCCGGGAAATCAGAAGCGCCCGTAGTTCCTATTAAAAAACGGCGTACCGGGTATTGGGCAGCAGCAGCGTTGATTGTACTGGCAGCTAGCGCCTGGGCGTTGGTGACCTGGAATAATAAACAACAGGCATTAGCCGCAAATGAAGTAGTGGCGCCCAAGGGAAGTAAAACCCGCACCATTTTACCAGATGGCTCTACTGTTTGGTTAAACGCCGGTTCCCGTATTGTGTATGCGAATTTCAATGGGCCTGAACGCGAAATAACCCTCGAAGGGGAAGCATTTTTTGATGTGGTACAGGTGCTCTCACCGGCTACGCATCAGAAAAAACCATTCATTGTGCATGCCGGTACCATCGACATCAGGGTGCTGGGCACCGCTTTCAATGTAAAATCGTATCCCGAAGAAAGAACGATCGAGACAACGCTCATCAGGGGACTGGTGCAAATAACCCGCAAAGGCGATGCAAAGGGCAATCCGGTGTACCTGCATCCCAACGAAAAAATTGTGTTACCCGCCAGCAGCAACGAAGGGGTGACAACCAATGAACCGGTTGCTGCTGCTAATGAGCCGGCTATCAAACAGATCATTCATATCGACAGTACCATAAAAGACAGTGAACATATTGAGACCGCCTGGGTATACAACCGGCTCGAATTTCGTGGCGACAATTTTGAGCAATTGGCCCTGAAGCTGGAAAGATGGTACAATATCAAAGTATATTTTGAAGATGCGACTGTGCGTCAGTTGAAGTTCAATGGCTCCCTGCAAAATGAAACCGTGGAGCAGGCTTTTATGGCATTGAAAGAGGCGGTTCCTTTCGATGTAAGAATAGTTAACAATGAAGTATTTATAAAATCGACGAAATAATATATGGATTCCACGTAACCAAAAAAAACGGAGAATGTTGGAAGCATTCTCCGCGCATTACAGGTTAAAATTTTCAGGTGTCGTTTTCTCCACAACCCGCTTGCAGGCGGGAGGGGATGTGATTTCTTAACCCATAATAATACTAATGTATGAAAAGTTTTAGAACGGGCATAAAAAGCCCGTTGCTTTCCAATGCGCTGCTTGTTATGAAAATAACTACTTTCTTATTACTTGTTTTTGTGCTGCAGGTGTCGGCCCGGGGATTTGGTCAAAGACTGAACCTCCGGTATAAGAATGCTGAGATCGCCGGCATCCTCGTCAATATCGAAAAACAAACCAACTACCGGTTCCTGTACAATAACCAGTTGTCGGCCATCAGGCAAAAAGTGACCATCAACCTGGAGAATGTGGACATTCGCCAGGCGCTCGACAATTTGTTCTCCCAAACCATACTTACGTATAAGTTTATGGCTAACGGCCTCATTGTGATCAATGAAAATGCTGCCCCCCAGGCCACGGAGAAAAAGGTAACAGGAAAAATTACTGACCCAAACGGAACACCGCTCTCAGGTGTAACCGTAACCATAAAAGGAACGTCCAAAGCCACCACCACCAATGAACAGGGCGTATTCACCATCACAGCCGAAGACAACGATGTACTGGTGTTTACCTATGTAGGGTTCGACCCACAGGAAATAAAAGTGGGCGACAATACACAGATCAATCTGTCGCTGACCTCTGCAGCATCGAGCCTGGAGAACATTGTGGTGATCGGTTATGGCACGGTGAAGAAAAGAGACCTTACGGGTTCAGTAGTGTCGCTCAAGGGCGATGAAGTTAAAAAAATAGCAGCCGGTAACGTAATGGAAAGCGTACAGGGTAAAGTGGCCGGGGTGGATATTACCCGCACCAGCGGTGGCGCCGGTTCCAGCGTGAATGTAACCGTACGGGGTAACCGGTCGATCCTGGCGCAAAACACGCCGTTGTTTATAGTAGATGGTATCCAGTACCCGAACTTTCAGGATATAAACCCCAACGATATTCAGTCCATGGAAGTGCTGAAAGACGCGTCTTCCACGGCTATTTATGGTTCACGCGGCGCTAATGGCGTAATCATTATTACTACCAAAAGAGGCGCTGCCGGAAAAGTAAGAGTAGGCGTAAATACCTATTATGGCGTGAACAAGAAAACCGGCTACCCGGTGCCGATGAACGGTCCGCAGTATGCTGAGTTAAAACGCCAGGGCGCCCGCACGGCCGGTACCTGGAATTCTTCAGCCGATGATGCCAAACTGTTCGGTGCTGACCTGCAAGCAGTACAGGACGGCGTTTCCACCTACTATCCCGGACTGCTGTTAAAAGATGGCTCTCAACAGGATTATGGCGTGAACGTAGCTTCAGGCAGTGAAAAAACAAAAGTGTTCTTCTCCTTCGATTATTTTAAAGAGAAAGGATTGCTCAACAATGATTACTCAGGCCGGTATACGTTACGACTGAACATCGATCAAACTGTTATCGGAACATTTAAAGTAGGATTGCAAAGCCAGTTAACTTATTACAATGAGAACAGACGCACCGATAACGTATTGACCGTAGCTAACAAAATAATACCTTACTACGTTCCCTATGCCGCTGATGGTTCGTTGGTAAGGCAGCCTGGTGGCGCAAACCAGATAAACCCGCTGATGGAAGAACTACCCGGAGCATATATTAATAATACCAATACCACCCGGATATTATCTTCGGCTTACGCAGAATGGAAGCCTTTCAGCAGTCTTACCTTGCGTTCAACACTTGGTATAACCAATGGTAGTTCGCGCAATGGTTTGTTCCTGGGCGAAAATACCATTACCCGCTTTACGGCAACCGGTTCGCTGGCAAAAGTTACCAATGCCACGCAGGCCGATCTTATCTGGGAGAACATCATAACCTGGAATAAGAAGTTTGGCGATCATGCATTAGATGTAACGGCCGTTACAAGTTATATTTCAAATAAAGTGGATAGCTCTTATGCGCAGGGTACAGGGCAAATTATCCCTGGCCAGGGATGGAAGGCTTTGCTGAACAACCCGTTGAACCTGGGCATCTGGAGTAATTATATCGGCAGCAACCTGTTGTCGGGCGCCTTCCGGGTAAACTATGGCTATAAAGGCAAATACCTGTTAACAGTAACCGGCCGCGCCGATGGTTCCTCCGTATTATTAAAAGAGAACCGTTGGTCATTCTTCCCCTCTGCAGCAGTAGCCTGGCGTATCATCGATGAAGATTTCATGAAAGATCAAAATGTATTCAGCGATCTGAAATTACGCGCCAGTTATGGAGTAGCCGGGAATGCAGCCGTTAAACCATATTCAACAACAACCGGGTTAATACTCATTCCATATTCCTTCAATGACATCAGTATGCTGGCCTATGGTTTTGACCCGCAGAATGGTAACCGCAACCTGAAATGGGAATTGACCGGTACGCAGAATATAGGGTTAGACTTTGGTTTGTTCAAGAACCGCATAACCGCCAGCGTAGACTATTACGATTCAAGGACCCGCGACCTGTTGTTGCTGCGCCCATTGCCAGGTTCATCAGGTCATACCAGGGTGGTGGAGAACGTAGGTAAAACGCGTAACAATGGAATAGAAGTTTCCTTACGCACCGTGAATGTGCAAACAAAACATCTTACCTGGTCAAGTGCTGTCACATATACCCGCAATAAAGAACGCATTACCGATCTGGTGAATGGTATAAATGATGTGGCTGGTGGCCTGTTCATCGGTTCCCCCGTAAAATCGTTCTATGACTTTAAAAAAGAAGGTATCTGGCAAACACCCGATTCAGCCCTGGCCAAAAGCTTTGGTTATAAACCCGGCGATATTCGCGTAGCCGACCTGAGTGGAGATAAAGGCCAGCCAGATGGTAAACTGGATGCTACTTATGATAGAACAGTGGTAGGCTCAGCAGTGCCCAATTATACGCTCGGTTTCAGCAACGATGTCAGCTACAGGAACTTCGACCTGAATGTGTATGTGTTTGCCCGGGTGGGCCAAACCTTTGTATCGGATTATGCCAATAAGTTTGAACCCAATGCCATCGAGAATGGGGCTAACGTTAATTACTGGACACCCGAAAACCCAACAAACGACTATCCAAGGCCGAATGCCAATATTTCAAGAGCCTCCATGCCCTTTGCTACAACGCTGGGCTATAAGGATGGTTCTTTTGTAAAGATCAGGAACATAACCCTGGGGTACACGCTTCCCAAAACAATTTCCCAAAAATTCCATGTGAACAATTTACGCTGGTATGTGAGCGCCAAGAACTACTTCACATTTGCGAAGCAAAAGGATTACGATCCGGAAGGCGAAGGCTCGTTTGACCGGCCATTGACCAAACTGTTGGTTACCGGGTTAAATATTGAGTTCTAAACTTTATTCATTTCTAGAAATTATTGGATTATGCAAAACAGTATAAATAAAGTCATGGGTTGGGTGCTGGCGGGATCCCTGGTATTTACCTCATGCAATAAAAAATTAACAGAATATAACCCCACCGGCATGACCGCCGATGTTACCTATACAACCGCCAAAGGTTTTGAAACCCTGGTGAACGCAGCCTATACCTATACCCGTTGGTGGTATGGAAAAGAAGAAGGGTACAGCCTTTCAGAAATGGGTACCGACATCTGGACAAACGGCACTGGCGACGTGTTCCCCCAATTATCGCGCTACGACAACCTGCAGGGAAGTAATACCTCGGCCCTGGGAATGGAATGGGATAATTTTTATGCGGCCATCTATTTAATAAATACCGGTTTGGCGCAAATAGACAATGTACCCGATTATACCGATAAGCAAAAAACGCAACGCAGCGCGGAGCTGCATTTTTTGCGTGCGTTCTACTACTGGCATATTGTAGAAACCTGGGGTGGCGTGCACCTGACCACCGAGGCTACAGCGCCCGGGGTAATTGAATCAACCGCCAACAGAACACCGGTGGAAGACTTCTATAAACTGATATTTCAGGATTTGGATTATGCGGTAAAGAATTTGGCAGCCACTACAAGTGACTATGGCCGTGTTACCAGTCCAATAGCCAAAGCATTTCAGGCCCGGATGTATCTGACCCGGGGTATGAATGCGGAAGCGGCAGCCACAGCGACTGATTTAATTAATAATGTCGCCACCTATAAATACAAATTATTGCCAAAGTTCGCCGATCTGTGGAATATGGGTAACCTGAAGAACAGTGAAGTGATCTGGGCCATCGATTATTCAACCAACCTGGCCAATAACGACCTGGTATCAGCAGCCTATCCCAGCGGCCACCCGCGCGGCAGCAACAGCGGACATATGTTATTCCTGCAGGTATACGACCAGGTAAATAAACCCCTGCTGGTTCGTGATGTACCCAATGGCCGGCCGTTTAACCGGTATATGCCTACCAAAGCATTGCTGGATCTGTTCAATGAAAATGACGATTCCCGGTACCAGTCTTCCTTTCAAACCGCATGGTTATGCAATAAAGCAGGCACCGGAGCCGGTAATAATTTTAAACCCACGGATATCTCCACCTTCAAGGTAGGTGATACAATTTGCTATACGTCAAAGAACACACTGGACACAACTGTCATGAATGCCAAACACTATACCACCTACGATATTTCACGCGTATATAATGCGGCTGGTATACCAACCAACAGACAGTTTTATGTGTCGTTAAAGAAGTTCAAGGATTCAACCCGCGCTTCCGCCGGGGAGGCGCAAAGCGCCCGCGATGTGTTCGTGATCAGACTGGCCGAAATGTACCTGGTAGCGGCCGAGGCCAATTTCAACCTTGGAAAGCCTGATGTAGCCGCCGGTTTCCTGAACACCCTGCGCACCCGGGCTGCTATTCCCGGCCATGAGGCCGCCATGCAGATCACTGGAGCGCAGGTTAACCTCGATTTTATCCTCGACGAGCGGGCCCGCGAACTGTGCGGTGAACAATTGCGCTGGTTCGATCTGAAGAGAACGAATAAATTGATCGACCGGGTTACCAGGCTAAACCCCGATGCTGCCCAGTACATAAAAGACTTTCAAACGGTTCGGCCTATCCCGCAATCACAGATCGATGCCGTTACCAATAAGAGTGAATTTTCCCAAAATCAGGGATATAAATAACGTTTTAGGAGTTCAAGCATAGGTTTTACTACAGGAGGTTTCTTTCACAATCTTGCTGGCAGTCGCGTAAAGGGGTATGGTTCTGGGTAATTTACGTTGATTGCCAGCATTTTATTTCTGGCCACTATGTTATCGTTGCCGGTAACGTTTGCGTAAATAAAATTCCATATTCGTTTCGGTGGGTTTAAATATCTGTGTACACTTGCCCCTGAAAAACAGGTATTTCGAGTTGCAGGTTGCACGTTTCAGGTTTCAGGGACCGTTTTCCCCCGCAACCTGCCACTTGTAACCTGTAACTTCTATCTTTAATTCGATTGCTTTGCAGCACGTATTTGCAACTTTTATTACCTTTTCCAGAAACAAAAACTACTGCAGGCGTACGCTCAAATCGTTAAATTATCGGGTTGGTTCAACCGGGCTCAATACCTTTGTATTTTAAAATTTATTGATGTAAACATCGTGTAATGAACAATTGGTTTAAAGCAGCAGCAGTATTTGGTTTAATGGCTTGTTCATCCGGTTTATTGGCCCAAAAACTACCGGTCATTCAACCCACCAGTTTCAAAAAGGATTCTACTTATATTACCAGATTTGGAGCGCTGGCCGATGGTCAAACGTTAAACACGCAGGCCATCAATGCTGCTATTGATGCCTGTAATAAAAAAGGCGGTGGAGTAGTGGTTGTACCCGCTGGTCTTTGGCTTACCGGCCCCATCGTTTTAAAAAGTAATGTAAACCTGCACCTGAAAAAAGGCGCGCTGTTACAATTCACCAAAGATTTTAACCAGTACCAGCTGGTGGAAGGCAACTGGGAAGGCATTCCGCAAATGCGTAACCAGAGTCCCGTATCGGCCACCAATGCCACCAACATTGCCATTACCGGTTACGGCGTTATCGATGGCGGCGGCGAAGCCTGGCGCCAGGTGAGAAAAGAAAAGCTGACCGAAAGCCAGTGGAAAGAATGGACAACTGGCGGCGGCGTGGTTAGTGAAGATGGTAAATCCTGGTATCCCTCAGAACAATGGCTGAAAGCTTCTAAAATGAAGAACCCCGGTGAAATAACCCCCGACAAAACACCGGAATTCTATAAAAGCGTAAAAGATTTTTTGCGTCCCAACCTGATCGTGATCACTAAATGCAAAAAAGTATTACTGGAAGGAGTAACTTTTCAAAACTCGGCAGCCTGGTGTTTGCATCCGCTCATGAGCGAAGATCTTACCGTAAGAAACGTTACTGTAAAGAACCCCTGGTTTGCACAAAATGGCGATGGCATTGATGTGGAAAGCTGCAACCGGGTACTGATCGACAACAGCTCTTTCGATGTAGGCGATGATGGACTTTGTATGAAAAGCGGTCGCGATGAAGCCGGCAGAAAAAGAGGCCTGCCCACCGAGAATGTAATTATCCGCGATTGCAAAGTATACCACGCCCACGGCGGTTTTGTAATTGGCAGCGAAATGAGTGGCGGCGCCCGCAACATTTGGGTTAACAACTGTACGTTTATAGGAACCGATATAGGTCTGCGATTTAAAACAACCCGCGGCCGCGGCGGCATTGTTGAAAATATTTATGTCAACGATATCCAGATGATCGATATCCCCGGCGAGGCCATCCTGTTCGATATGTATTATATGTCGGTTGACCCCGTAGCGCTGGCTGGCGAAAAACGCGAGTTACCCAAAGTGGAGAAATTGCCCGTAGATGAAGGCACACCCCAGTTCAGGAATTTTGTAGTAAAGAATGTGGTTTGTAATGGCGCGGCCAAAGGCATCTTTATCCGCGGCATTCCCGAAATGCATGTAAAAGATGTTCGCATCGAGGATTGCATCCTGCAGGCTGATAAAGGCATCGACTGCCAGGAAGCATCGGGTATCAGCTTTAAAAATATCACGATCCTGAGCAAAGAGACCAACCCGGTTGTAGACATTATCAACAGCGACCACCTCACTTTTGATAAACTGACCTATAAAAAAGATGCTGATCTGTTATTCCGCGTAGCGGGCGACAGAACAAAGAATATAAGCATTCAGCATACCGATGCCTCTAAAGCCAAAGATAAAATTCAGTATGAATTTGGCGCTACGGCACAGGATGTAACCATCAAGTAAAACTTTTTACAGGCAACCTGAACCTTGCAAATTGCGACTTGCAACAAAAAAACACTAACATGAAGTTTTCTCGTACGTTGATTGCCATTAGTACATTAGTCACGGTAAACAGCTATGCCCAGCAGGGGACCTCCGTGTCGGGAGTAGCTACTTCAGCAAAACAGAACTGGTCACAGGGAATGGCGGCTTCAGTAATGGGCTGGTGGAACGATTCCCTGGCTAACAAGCAAGCCCATTGGAGCTATGATATGGGCGTGGTGCTAAAAGGGATGGAAGCGATGTGGAGAGCCACCGGCGACGCCACTTACTATAAATACATTCAAAAAAGTATGGATGCATGGGTGAACGAAGATGGCACCATCAGAGGCTACGATCCCCATGAATTTAATATCGACAACGTAAACGATGGTAAGCTGCTGCTGACCTTATACCGCGCAACAGAAAAGGTGAAGTATAAAAAAGCAGCCGATCTGTTACGCAGCCAGTTGCAAAATCATCCACGTACAAAAGAAGGCAGCTTCTGGCATAAAAAAGTGTATCCCTGGCAGGTATGGCTCGATGGTTTGTACATGGGGCAGCCCTTTTACGCCGAATACGCCATGCTGTTTGGAGAAGACAGCGCTTTCAATGATATCACCCGCCAGTTTGCAGCCATAGAGCGGCACACCCGCGACCCCAAAACCGGGTTGTTGTACCATGGCTGGGACGAATCGAAAGAACAAAAATGGGCCAATAAACAAACCGGTAACTCGCCACATTTCTGGGGCCGTGCTTTGGGCTGGTATGGAATGGCGCTGGTGGATGCGCTGGATTATTTCCCCGCCAATCACCCCGGTCGCGATACCCTCATTAATATTTTGAACCGCTTTACAAAAGCCGTTACCAAAGTACAGGATGCCAAAACCGGTTTGTGGTACGATATAGTGGATATGCCCACTACACCCAAAAACTATTTGGAAGCCTCTGCCTCCAGCATGCTGGTGTACACCATCGCCAAAGGCATTCGCAAAGGCTACCTGCCCACTACTTACTGGGCAAATGTCAAAAAAGGTTATGATGGTATTTTGAAAACCTTTGTTGATAAGAATGCAAACGGTGAAGTAGAGTTAAAAGGCACCGTAAAAGTATCAGGCCTGGGTGGCAACCCTTACCGCGATGGCAGCTTTGAATACTATATGGGCGAACCGGTAATTGTGAACGACTGGAAGGGAATAGGTGCGTATTTGCTGGCTGGCGCAGAAATGGAAAACATGCCTGCCGAGCTGGTAGGTAAAGGCAAAACGGTTACGGTAGATTATTACTTCAACCACGAAGACAAAAAAGAACTGAACGGGTTTAAATACCCCACCCACTATACCTGGAACGAGATGAGCAATAACGGTTTCAGTTTACTGGGCGATATCTTCAGCAGCTACGGCGCCCAACTCAGCACGCTGGAAGCCGCGCCTACAGCCGCCAACCTGGCCAAAACCGATGTTTACATCATTTGCGATCCGGATGGCCTGAAAGACAACAAGAACCCCAATTATGTAAACGAGGAGCATGTAAAGGCATTAACTGCCTGGGTGCAAAAAGGCGGCGTGCTGGTATTGATGGCCAACGACAGCGCCAATTGCGACCTGGTGCATTTCAATAAACTTGCCAATGCATTCGGTATAAACTTCAGTTTCCGGGGCCGCAACTTTGTACAGGGCAATCAGTATGAAATGGGGGCAGTACCCATTCCCGCAGGTAACGAGGTGTTCAAACAAACCAAAAAGGTTTACCTGAAGGAGATCAGCATCCTGGAAACAAAGGCCCCTGCCAAACCATTGGTAAAGGTGGATAACGATGTCATCATGGCGACAGCCAGATTGGGCAAGGGCGCTGTGTTTGCCGTAGGCGATCCCTGGCTGTACAATGAGTACACCGATGGACGAAAAATACCGTTAGAGTATGAAAATGCCAAGGCAGCTTATGAATTGGCCAAATGGCTTTTGCAGCAGGGAGTAAAGAAGTAATACATTACCAGCTGATTGTCACCATAATGAAGGGGATAAATGAAATGGGAAGTAGGAGAGTGCAGGATAGGAATGTAAAGAATAGTGTGCATTTTTATGGGATGGTCTGATTAGAGCCACGAACAACAAAAAAGAATTATAAAAATTAAAGCGTAGAGTATATGATCCTTTCGAGGTACAACCTGAAAAATATCAGTGCGCAGGATATAGAAGCACCTGCAGATTCAATTTTTGATCTTCCTGAAAAAGTATTGCAGTTTGGTACTGGCGTATTATTACGCGGGTTACCAGATTATTTCATTGACAAAGCCAACCGCCAGGGCGTTTTCAATGGCCGGGTGGTAGTGGTGAAATCAACTGACAGCGATTCTTCTGCATTTGATAAACAGGATGGATTATACACTTTATGCGTACGTGGTTTGGAAGGCGGTAAAAAAGTGGAGGAGAACATCATCAACTCTTCTATCAGCCGCGTGCTGAGTGCAAAGGATGAGTGGAGCGAAATTTTGCAATGCGCCCACAACCCCAACATGCAGATCATTATCTCCAATACTACCGAGGTTGGCATTCAACTGGTGCAGGACGATATCCATCGCCTGCCGCCCGTTTCCTTCCCCGGTAAACTGCTGGCATTTTTGCTGGAACGCTATAAAGCGTTCGACGGCAGCCGCGACAGCGGAATGGTGATCGTTCCCACCGAGCTGATCCCCGATAATGGTAAAAAGCTGGAATCCATTGTACTGGAACTGGCCCATTTGAATGGCCTCGATGATACCTTCATTCAGTGGCTCGAGAACTGCAACTACTTCTGCAGCTCGCTGGTTGACCGTATTGTACCCGGTAAACCCGACAGCGCCATCCGCGAGAACCTGGAAAGAACCTTTGGTTATAAAGATGAGCTGCTCACCATGAGCGAAGTGTACCGCCTGTGGGCTATCGAGGGCGGTGAGCACATAAAATCGGTATTAACCTTTGCCTCCGTTGATGAAGGCGTGGTGATCGCTCCGGACATCAACCTGTTCAGAGAGCTGAAATTACGCATGTTGAACGGTACGCATACTTTGTCGTGCGGACTGGCTTACCTGGCTGGTTTTGGCACCGTGAAACAGGCTATGGACGATGCCGGTATGCAAACATTTATCAGTCGTTTAATGTTAAATGAGATAGCTACCGGTATTCCTTATGATGTAGAACAGGGCGTTTCCCAAACTTTTGGCAGTAAAGTACTCGATCGTTTCGCCAACCCGAATATTGAACACCACTGGATAAACATTACCATGCAATACACTTCAAAAATGAAGATGCGTAATGTGCCCGTGATCCTGAAATATGCAGAACGGGTAAAGGCAGTCCCCGAGAATATTGCTCTCGGTTTTGCCGCTTATCTGTTATTTTTGAAGCCCGTAAATAAGAAACAGGACAAATTTTACGGCGAATGGCAGGGAAAAGAATATCATATCCAGGACGATTTTGCTGCTTATTTCTTTGAAAAATGGAGCAAATTGAAGCCCGCCCAACTGGCCGATGAAGTACTGGCCGACACGGCCCTGTGGGGAGCCGACCTGAGCGCCATCCCTGGTTTTGCCCAGGCTGTAAAAGAAAACATGTCCGCATTACTGGAAAACGGCGTAGCTAAAACAATTCAAAATCAGACCAAAAAAGTATTGGCATAAATATGAAGAAAAAGGTCTTAAAAGTACATGCAGATGATAACGTGGTAGTAGCACTTACCAACTTATCAAAGGGCGAAACAGTATCGTTAGATGGACAGGAATATACATTAACAGATGATATTGCAGCCAAACATAAGTTCGTAGCTGCCGACCTGCAGGCAGGCGACTCCATCATCATGTATGGTGTATTGGTTGGAAAAGCCCAGTCGCCCATTAAAAAAGGCGGTCTTATTTCAACCGGTAATGTAAAACACGCAGCAAACGACTTCGAAATAAGCGCCCAGCGCAATACAGACTGGAAAAAACCAGATGTATCGAAATTTGCCGGCCGCACCTTTATGGGCTACCATCGCCCCAATGGTGAGGTAGGGACCGCCAACTTCTGGCTGGTTATTCCCATGGTATTTTGTGAGAACCGTAACCTCGACGTATTACAGGAATCACTGGTACGCGACCTGGGTTATGGCCGTAACAAAAAATACAAATACCAGGCGCAACAGCTCATCGAGTTGTACAAAACCGGTAAAAGCGTTGAAGACATTCTGAACGCCGACATTCGTACAAACGCCGATGAAGACAATGCACAGCGTTTATTCCCCAACGTAGATGGTATCAAATTCCTGAACCACGAAGGTGGATGTGGTGGTACCCGTCAGGACGCACAGGCATTGTGCGGTTTGCTGGCTGGTTATATTACACACCCCAACTGCGCCGGTGCTACCGTGTTGAGCCTGGGTTGCCAGAATGCACAGGTATCTATCCTGGAAGAAGAGATCAAAAAGCGGGATGCTAACTTCAGCAAACCTTTATACATACTGGAGCAACAGAAGATCGGGTTAGAATCTGATCTGCTGGCTGCAGCCATCAAGCATACATTCGCAGGACTCATTCTTGCCAACCAAACCAAACGCGAACCAGCGCCTTTAAGCAAGCTGACGATCGGGTTGGAATGCGGTGGCAGCGATGGTTTCTCCGGGATCTCAGCCAACCCCGCTATCGGTTATACCTCCGATCTGCTGGTAGGCCTCGGCGGTTCAGTTATTTTGTCTGAATTTCCTGAACTGTGCGGTGTGGAACAAGGCCTGAGCGATCGTTGCGTACAGGTTGACATCGCCAAAAGGTTCTCGACCCTGATGAAGACTTACAATGCCAGAGCGGTGGCCGTAGGCAGTGGTTTCGATATGAACCCTTCACCCGGTAACATTAAAGACGGTTTGATCACCGATGCGATCAAATCGGCCGGTGCTGCTAAAAAAGGCGGTACCTCACCCGTAACCGATGTACTGGATTATCCTGAAAAAGTAAGAAAACAAGGTTTGAACCTGCTGTGCACACCCGGTAACGATGTGGAATCAACCACAGCCGAAGTAGCCAGCGGCGCTAATATCGTATTGTTCACTACCGGTTTGGGAACACCTACAGGCAACCCCATTGCCCCGGTGGTTAAATTATCGAGCAATACCGTGTTGTATAACAAAATGCGCGATATCATCGATATCAATACAGGAACCATCATTGAAGGCGAAGAAACCATTGAGCAGGCTGGTGAGCGCATCCTGGATTATGTGATAAAAGTAGCCAGCGGTGAACAGGAGATCAGTGCGGTACGTCATGGTCAGGACGACTTCATTCCCTGGAAAAGAGGAGTTTCTCTTTAATGAATATAAACTTTAAAAAATAGTCGGCAATGGTGAATAGTCACGAGCTATTCACCATTGACCATTTACCATTCACCATGAAAAAGTTTGTTGACGAGCACTTTTTATTGCAAACACCCACTGCGCAGAAGCTGTATCATGAGTTTGCGAAGCAAATGCCCATTATAGATTACCATTGTCATTTGCCCCCCGATCAAATTGCCAATGATACCCAGTTTCAGAACTTAACCCAGGTATGGCTGTATGGCGACCACTACAAATGGCGCGCTATGCGTACTGCCGGTGTTAATGAAGACTACATCACTGGTGGCAAAAGCGACTACGAGAAGTTTGAAAAATGGGCCGCTACCGTTCCTTATACATTACGCAACCCATTATACCACTGGACGCACCTGGAACTGCAACGCTACTTTGGGGTAAACGACATCCTCGATTCAAAAAGCGCTAAAAAGGTTTACGACGAGTGTACAGCCAAACTGCAAACAAAAGAATTCTCCGTTCGCAGTTTGTTGAAGAAGATGAATGTAAAGGTGGTATGTACAACCGACGATCCCATCGATAACCTCGGGTATCATAAAAAAATAAAAGCCGATGGCTTTGAAGTAAAAGTGTTGCCCGCATTCCGCCCCGATAAGGCCATGAATGTGGATGATGCCGCTACTTTTAACGCCTATGTAGGTAAAGTAGAAGCGGCGGCCAATACATCAGTTGGCAGCTATGCCGATTACCTGAAAGCGTTAAAAAAACAGCACGACTTCTTCGCAACCATGGGTTGTTCCGTAAGCGACCATGGTCTGGAGCAGATCTATGCGGAAGATTATACCGAAACAGAAATTAAAAATGCATTCGATAAAATAAGAAGCGGTAAAGAGTTGTCTCTTGAAGAGAACCTGAAATTCAAATCAGCCATGTTGGTGGAATTTGCCCGCTGGGATTGGGAAAAAGGCTGGGTGCAACAATACCACCTGGGTGCGCTGCGTAACAACAACAGCCGCATGCTGAAACAACTCGGTCCCGATACCGGTTGGGATTCGATCGGCGATTTTTCACAAGCCCGTCAGTTGTCTAAATTCCTGAACAAACTCGATACCAATAACCAACTGGCAAAAACCATTCTGTACAACCTGAATCCTGCCGACAACGAGTTGATGGCTACCATGATCGGTAACTTCAACGATGGCAGCGTGGCCGGAAAGGTACAATTCGGATCAGGCTGGTGGTTCCTCGATCAGAAAGATGGCATGACCAAACAGATCAATTCCCTCTCCAACATGGGACTGTTGAGCAAGTTTGTAGGGATGCTGACCGACTCAAGAAGTTTCTTATCTTTCCCCCGCCACGAATACTTCCGCCGCCTGCTGTGTAACATGTTTGGCGATGATGTAGAAAATGGCGAATTACCTGCCGACATCGATTGGATAGGCCAGGTGATCCAGGACATTTGTTTTAACAACGCTAAAAACTACTTCAACTGGTAATGGGCAATGTGTTAAGCTTTGGCGAATTACTGTTAAGGTTATCGCCAGATACCGAAGGCCAATGGTTGGCAAATGCATCGATGCCCGTACACGTAGGTGGTGCCGAATTGAATGTAGCCCGTGCCCTGGCCCTTTGGAAAATACCGGTAAAATACATGACCGGGTTACCCGATAATTATTTATCACATCAGATAGTAAGGTCACTGCAGCAAAGTAATATCGATACATCTGCCATTCAATATGGCGGACACCGTATTGGTACTTATTACCTGCCGCAGGGGCTGGATGTAAAGAATGCGGGTGTTATTTACGACCGTGCCGATTCTTCCTTTGCCCGTTTGCAAAAAGGCACTATCAACTGGGACGCCATCCTTGAAGGTGTAAGCTGGTTCCATGTAAGTGCTATCTGCCCGGCATTGAATGCCGACGCAGCCGATGTGTGCGAAGAAGTAATGCAGGTATGTAATAAAAAAGGCATTACCGTTTCAATCGATCTTAATTACCGCGCCAAATTATGGCAATACGGTGTGCCGGTGCATGAAGTGATGATGCGGCTGGCCCCTTACTGCGACCTGATCATGGGCAATGTATGGGCTGCCGAAAAAATGCTGCAGATCCCTGTTCACCCCGACCTGGTTACCACCGATACAAAAGAAATGTACCTGGAGCAGGCGCTGGTAACATCACAACAGATCATAAAGCAATACCCACGCTGCAAAGCAGTGGCCAATACCTTCCGCTTCGATCATAATGGCATTTTATATTATACCACTTTATATACCCATTCGCAATTGCATGTTTCATCGGTATACACCACTGAAACGGTAGTTGATAAAGTAGGTAGTGGTGATTGTTATATGGCTGGTTTAATCTATGGCTTTTACAAAGAGCAACCGGCACAGGATACAGTGGAGTTTGCAACAGCCGCCGCATTTCAGAAATTGTTCATTAAAGGCGACGCTACCAATAAAACGGTAGCCGATATAACCGCTACTATTAAAACAGCATGATGAATCAACAGGATATAATAAGTCAGATCACGCAACAGAAAATGTTGCCGCTGTACTTTAACAAGGATAAGGAAGTTAGCATTGATGTGTTAAAAGCATTGTATGCAGCCGGCATCAAAGCCGTTGAGTATACCAATCGTGGAGCAGAGGCCATTGCCAACTTTAAAGAGATGCGCAAAGTGGTGAACGATAGCATGCCCGGCATGCTGTTGGGCATTGGAACCGTAAAAACAACGGCCGATGCAGAATTATTCATTAATGCCGGTGCAGATTTTATTATTAGTCCTGTAGTATATCCGCCGGTAGCCAAAGTGGTGCAGGACGCCGGTTTATTATGGATCCCCGGTTGTTTAACACCCACAGAGGTTTTCACCGCCGAAATGAATGGCGCTAAAATGGTGAAGATCTTCCCGGGCAGTGTGGTAGGACCCTCTTATATTTCAGCAATTAAAGAATTATTCCCGGGTATTTTATTTATGCCTACCGGTGGTGTTGATACCACTGAGAAGAGCATAAAGGAATGGTTCGATAATGGCGTGTGTGCAGTAGGGATGGGTAGCAAGCTGATTAGTAAAAGCGTTCTGCAGAACAAGGAATACGATAAGCTGACAAAGCAAACGAAAGAAGTGCTGGAGATACTAAACAACATCAAATAAAATTGAAATGGCTTGCCACGTTCCCGGAATGAGGCACGTCTTTCTATCCTAAAAGGACCTGACATGCAAGCTATAGCGAAAGAAAAAGGACCTACCATCCAACAATCTATTGGGAAATACCGGTGGACGATCTGTGGTTTGGTGTTCTTTGCCACTACGATAAATTACCTCGACCGCGCTGTTATCAGTTTATTGAAAGAAACCTTTACCAATGACCTGCATTGGAACGATGCCGACTACGCCAATGTGGAGATCGCTTTTAAAGTGGCCTATGCCGTTGGTTTATTATTGGCCGGCCGGGTGATAGATAAAATGGGTACCAAGATGGGGTATGCTGTAGCCACGGCTTTATGGAGCGCGGCCGCCGTAGCCCATGCCGCCGTGAATACCGTGTTTGGTTTTGGTGTAGCCCGTTCTTTTTTGGGCGTGTTTGAAGCAGGTAACTTTCCTGCCGCCATTAAAACAGTGGCCGAATGGTTCCCTAAAAAAGAAAGAGCGCTGGCGACAGGTATCTTTAACTCCGGGGCCAATGTAGGCGCTATAGTAGCGCCGATAGCCGTTCCGTACATTGTGGTATCATTAGGCTGGCATTGGGCATTCATTCTTACCGGTGCATTAGGTTTTTTATGGTTGATCTTGTGGTTTATTTACTATGAAATACCAAAGAAACAAAAAAGAGTTTCCCAGGCCGAATATGATTATATCCATAGCGATAAAGACGAAACACCTGTACTGGAACAGGTAAAACCCAGCGTATCCTGGATCAAACTGCTCAGCTACAAACAAACCTGGGCATTTGCCATTGGTAAGCTGCTTACCGACCCCATCTGGTGGTTCTATCTCTTCTGGTTACCCGATTTTTTGAACAGCCAGTACGGATTAAAAGGAACTGCCGTATCATTACCCGTAGCAGTTGTATATTCAATGTCAACTATAGGTAGTGTATTGGGCGGCTGGTTGCCCATGAAATTGATCAACTCTGGCTGGGCGCCTTTTAAAGCCCGTAAAACCTCCATGCTCATTTATGCCTTCTTTGTTATTCCCATCATTTTTGCACAAATGGCCGGTAACGTAAATATGTGGTGGGCCGTTATCGTAATTGGTATCGCCGCTTCTGCTCACCAGGCATGGAGTGCTAACATCTTCACCACAGTAAGTGATATGTTCCCCAAGCATACAACCGGTTCGGTAACAGGTATTGGTGGTATGTTTGGCGCCGTAGGTGGTATTTTGTTATCTGCCGCTGTACAAAAGAACATGTTTGTGTACTACCGCAATCTTGGACACATTGAAACTGCATACTACATCATGTTTGCGGTGTGTGGCGGCGCTTATCTATTAGCCTGGGTCATTATGCACTTCCTGGTGCCAAAGATGAAACGCGTAGAACTGTAAGAATTTTCTTTTAATATGTACAACGGGGAAGGGTCCTTTAGAGGTCGCTTCCCCGTTGTTTTTAAAAAACCTTTTGCGGCTATAAATAGCCGCCCGATCATATTAAAATTGCATTAGATCATTTTCAATAAACAGGCAATAAAATGCCTAAAAAAACCGCAATTAGGGCAAAATTTAACCCATCTCATTGTAAAAATTTAAAAAAACTGAATCTATTACTAATAACTGTTCGTTATTCAGCGGAATTATGTAAATTAGAAATATTCATTCATTCAATAAATCAGCTGTTATGGAAAGAGCCTACAAATGCTGTCAATCCTGCGGTATACCTATGAAACGGGATTCCGGTGGCACTCATGCAGACGGGACCAGAAGCACGATGTATTGCAGTCACTGTTTTCAGGATGGAAAATTCACGGTGCGCAACATTACAGTTGATGATATGAAAGAACGGGTAAAGGGAAAATTAAAAGAAGTTGGCTTTCCTGGTTTCCTGACTGGCCTTTATACCCGTAACATACACAAACTGGAGCGCTGGAAATCACATCCCCTTGCTATTGAATAATTTACCTGAAGCAAGGCGTTTTTAACGCTGATTCAAAGCAATTCTTCACCCATTAAATTCTCTTGTGCTATTCCTCAGTGAATAGTAATATACTCACTTGTGCAGTTTCTGGTCTCAGAGCTGTCATCCTGTTACGTCAGTGGTACAATCTTTTTTGGCAAGGCTTCCGAATTGCGAAGAGGTAGATTATAGTCAGGGTAATGTAATTAAGGCATCCCTTGCTTATTGTCGTCTATCTATTGCCTATTGTTTTCCTTCCATCCTTTGAACTGGATGAGATCGTCAAAATGAAAGGATAATCCTTTTTTCAACACAATGGCAGTGCGCAGGTAGAACCAGCGGCGCAGGAGCGGCATGTGATGCCAGTTGCGGATCTGTTTTTTGAAGTTATGCTGCAGTTCGGTTACCAGTAACTTTTTATCAAGCTCCCCGTTTTCCTGAACTGCTTTTAACAGTTTCAGCGAAAGAATACCAACAGCAGCGCCCAACATAAATAACAGGTTCCATTGACCGCGGCCAAATAAATGAATAACAAAATGGCTGGTAAAGAAGTCGGCCAGTAAACCACCCGCCAGGGGAGCGGTGGCAGAAAATACAGCGGTAACAATATTCTTGGTAACCAGGTACACAATGCCTTCATCGGCAGGCGCCAGTTTTAACCCAATATTTTGAAGGGCCAGTGTAATGCCGGCGTTGGAAGCGCCCATCAACATATGCATGATGACCAGCAGAGGCAACAGTACAACGGCATTCATAGCGCCAACTACCGACCAAAGCATGATGCAGCCAATGTAAACCGGTGCACAAATGCGAATGATGGTTTTATTGCTAAAGCGATCTGAACACCTGCCCCATAATTTTATAGATGTGATGCTGCTTACCTGGCCAACTATGTTTAAGCTGATAACATAAAACAGCGGCAGGCCCAGGGTCTTCATCATGTATACCGAAAAGAAAGGCGTTACCAGGTTAAAAGCGAAGATCCAAATGGAATTAAAGACCAACAGCTTTCGGAAATTGTGTACAGTAAGCGGTTTGCTGAACAGCTTTACAATATTATCATGGATAGGTTTAGACTTAGGTTCGGGCGTACGGGCCAGGGCATATACCCCCCACATGCCGGCAATGCCACTGAAAATAAACATCCCCGCATAAGCCATGATCTCATGCGTTGGATGATGCCCCTTGATATAATCAACGCTCATGGCAATACACAGGCTGAGTGTAACATTCAGGATCTGCATCAGACGGCTGCGGTGCGAAAAATAGCTGCCCAGTATTTGTTGTGGAATAAGATCGCGCATCCAGGAGTTCCAGCTGCCGCCGGCAATGGAAGCAAACAGGCATTGGAACGACAATAAGAAGATCAGCGAAGAAACGCTGGCAATGTTTGAGAATAATAAAGGAATGATACCAATAACCAGTAACGGGATGCGTGCGCAGAAGGCGGCGGTTACCGTAATGGCGCGCCGGTTATTGAAACGCTGTACCAGCCACACAGATACCAGTTGAAATATATTGGTGAAAGTGGGTAGAGCTGCCAGCACCCCAATCTGTACGTTGGACGCGCCCATGTATAAGGCTATGGCAACCAGGAAGGTACCTGCTGTTAAAACGTTCATGGTCTCTGTAGCAAGACCATCTTTTAATATCAGGTGCAACCCGGACTTTACCTGGTTGTTGGTTAATTGATCAGATGGTAAAAGTTTCATCACACGATCTCTTTGGATGCAAATAGATGCAATAATAAACGCACCACAAAGGAACGCATTATATCTGTGGATATTATTACAGGGAGCTACTTAGTATAACATAAAACTATTATTTAACAAAAAGGCATCCACCATTTGGCGGATGCCTGCGTATAATTGCCGACGACTGATTGTTAATGTTTAACTTTCAAACTTTTCGGTGCTTGCTTTCACATTGGCATCTTCCTCTGCGATCTTACTAAGTAAACTATCACAAACTTTTTCTTCTGCCAGTGTTTGATCGAGCAGCTCAGCGCAATCATCATGACCCATTGTACGGGCTAACTGTACCAAACCACCGTAAGTTGCTATTTCGTAGTGTTCAGCTTTTTGTGCTGCAAAAATTAAACCTACATCCCGTTGTGCACTTCCATCATCAGTTTCATCGATGATATCGGCGCCTTCATCAACAATGCCTGCCATAGCCGGGCATTTCAATGCTTTGGGTTCTTCACCCAACAGGCGGAATACATTTTCAATGCGGGTTACATGGTTAATGGTTTGTTCCAGGTGATCGTTAAATGCTTGTTTTAATCTGGTCGATGTAGCGGCGTCAGACAGCTTGGGTAAGGTTTTCACCAGCTTCTTTTCTGCCCAGTAAACATCCTGTAGTTGCTGCATAAAAAACTGATGCAGTTTAGAGTCGGACGTAACTACAGAACGTTGGGTTCCTGTGTTAGTTTGCATTGCCATAGAGAAAGTATTTTAGGTATTAATTACGTTAAGGGTCGGGATGATTTTTCTTTTAACAGTGTGCTTGCATAGATAAGTTTGCAATTCTTATACCCTCTGGAACGAGTGTAATGAAGGCGGAACTTCGAATTAATAGCTGACCCTTTTTTTCTGGTAATTACTGGCAGTATACCTTCCCTTTCTCTATGAGCAATGCCCCCTTATCATGCAATTGACGCATAACCCTGATGACCGTTTCAACCCGAAGGCCGGTCATATCGGCAATTTGCTGGCGGGTCAGTTGTATTTGTTTACATTTCGGACAGGTATGCTTGTTGTTCTTTTTAAAATAAGTAAGCAGGGCGCTGATGCGGTGTTCGGGGTTATAATAAGCCATTTCGCGGATGGTCATGAATTTGAACCGCATGCGTTCGGATAGTAATCTGGTGAATGCGAAATGTATCCCGGGGTTGTCTTTTAGCAGTTGTTGAAAATTAGATTTATGCAATCTTATGATCACACTGTCTTCGTCAGCAATAGCAGTAGCAGCATAGGTCCCGTCATCAAATAATGGGAATTCTCCAAAGCTTTCCTCTTTTTCAACCATCAGTTGAATAAACTCCCGGCTGTCTTCATTTATACTTACCCATCGTACCCGGCCGCTTACCACCTGGTAATAGAAGTTGCTATGTCCGCCTTCATGAAAAATAATTTCATCACGTTGTACTTGTTTATAAGTGGCGCCCCAGGTGAGCAGCAGGTCAATATCGATCATCATAAGTTAATTATTAGCTCTCTCAAATGTATACCTGGCAATCAGCCGGGTAGATGATCTTCCACAATGTCATATATGCTTTATATCAGTCAGCCAGGCTGCCCGGTTTTGGCAATACAACGGTTCATGGCCTGAAACCCAATCCCATGCTTGCTTTGATGAGAATTTGTAAATAGTAAGTTACATGACGAATGTCACCTGGCAAAGCAGGGAAAGATTAAATGAAGTTTTACCATTGGTACTTATGATTGCAATCATACTTGTCCCTTTCAGTGCTGCGTAATCTTGTGGGGTAATACAACAAAAATAATCGATATGAAAAAAATGATCTTGATACTGGGCATAGCAATTGGCTTATACGCCTGCTCGGGCAATGCGCCAAAACAAACTTCAACAGCTGACCAACCAGCGACTGAAGCCGCAAAAGCAGAAAAGGCTCCCTCCTATGACCCTGAAAGAGGCACCGGTAAATTCACCAGTGTTACGGTGAGCCCTGCCCTTGACAAAAAACTGGCCGATGCGGGTAATAAAATATATGATATGAAATGCGCCAGCTGTCACAAGCTGACCGATGAAAAACTGGTAGGTCCGGGTTGGAAGGGCGTTACCGGCAGACACAAACCTGAATGGATCCTGAATTTTGTAACCAACACCGATGAAATGATTGAGAAAGATCCTAAAGCACAGGCCATGCTGGAGTTGTGCATGGTGCGTATGCCCAATCAAAACCTTAGCGATGAAGAAGCTCGTAATGTATATGAGTTTATGCGTAAGAATGATGGAGTGAAATAGTTAATGGTCAATGGTGAATGGTCAATGGTGAATAGCTGTCGAGAATACAAGAGTCTGTTACATGTTACAGGTTACATGGAATACAGAATCCTGACCGCGCACCTGAAACCTGGAACTTGAAACTTGAAACCTGTAACCTTAAACATAATCTTCTAATTAAAATATATGAAACCTCTTAATCAAACGCTCCTTTTAATAACAGTAGCCGCTTCCTGGCTACCCGCCTGTAAACCCCATAATGCGGCTACTGCAATAAGCGGTGATGCGGCTGTTAAAGCCTACGTGGCCCCTGGCAAATACGATGAGTTCTACAACTTTGTTTCCGGTGGCTTTAGCGGACAGATGTCTGTTTATGGATTGCCTTCCGGTCGCCTGCTGCGCGTTATCCCGGTTTTCTCCGTTGACCCTGAAAAGGGCTATGGCTATAGCGAGAATACCAAGGCTATGTTGAATACTTCGCATGGCTTTGTTCCCTGGGACGATTTGCATCATACCGAACTATCGCAAACAAATGGTGAAATAGATGGCCGTTGGATTTTTGCCAATGCCAACAATACACCCCGGGTAGCCCGTATCGATCTCAAAACATTCCGTACTGCCGAGATCCTTGAATTACCCAACAGCGCCGGTAACCACTCTTCTCCTTTTATAACAGAGAATACTGAGTATGTGGTAGCAGGCACCCGGTTCAGCATACCTATCGGTGATAACCAGGATGTACCTATTGCTTCCTACAAACAAAACTTCAAAGGTTCATTAAGCTTTATCAGCGTGGAACCCACTACCGGTAAAATGGATATTGCATTCCAGCTGCAAACACCGGGTGTGAACTTCGACCTGAGCCATGCCGGTAAAGGGCCCAGCCATGGCTGGTTCTTCTTTAGCTGTTATAATTCAGAACAGGCTAACACGCTGCTTGAAGTAAACGCTTCCCAACGCGATAAAGACTTTATCCTGGCGGTTAACTGGAAAAAAGCAGAAGAGTACTTGAAAGCAGGCAAAGGCGTTAAGAAAGCATCGAAATACAGCCGCAGCCATTACGATGAAAAAACACACAACGCCACCACAGAGATCCTGAATGAGGTTACCGTGCTCGATCCCACTGTGTTGAAAGACATCTGCTATTTTATCCCCTGTCCTAAATCACCACACGGTTGCGATGTTGACCCCACCGGTGA
>NZ_JBJMLX010000534.1:0-2931 GCF_045805085.1 Niastella sp. | reverse complement strand
GGGTGTATGGTGATACAGTTTCTTGTATTCGTATTTATATTGATAACGCAGGGCCGACAGATCGCTCAATACAGCTGAAGCGGTAGGGAAGCTACCTGCTCCTTTGCCATAAAAGAATTGTTTATCGGCAAAACCGCTCTCGATCACCACGCCATTGTATTCGTTCTTTACAAATGCCAGGTGATCTTCGTGTTTAATAAATTGAGGTAATACAAAGGCGGCCACTTTTCCATTCTCCAGTTTCTTTGCCTGGGCTACCAGTTTAATATCGTTGTGTTTTTCAGCAGCTACAGAGGCATCGCCTGCATGAATATCCTGAATGCCGTTGAACACCAGGGCATCGGGTGGAACCACAATACCATAAGCGTGCGTAAGCAGGAAGTTCCATTTATTGGCGGCATCAAAACCTTCCACATCGAGCGTTGGATCGCTTTCAGCAAAACCTAATTGTTGCGCCAGTAACAAGGCCTGTTGAAAATCCAGCTTGTCTTCAAACATTTTTGTAAGAATGAAGTTGGTACTTCCGTTAACAATGGCTTTTATGGAGTGTAACAGGTCATTGTCGTAATATTCTTCCAGGTTGCGGATCACAGGGATGGAAGCGCAGGCCGCGGCTTCATACAGGAAGGAGCGCTCTGTTACTTTTTGTAAACCGAGTAATTCCGGCAAATGCTCGGCGATCATTTTTTTGCTGGCGCTCACCACATCTTTACCATTCTTCAATGCAGTAGAAACTATTTCAAATGCAGGTTCCGATTCATTGATCACTTCCACGATCACGTTGATCTCAGGATCATTCAGCAGCGCATCTTTATCGGTGGTGAACAAAGAGTCGGGGGCGTTGCGTTTTTTTTCGGGGTTCTTTATACAGACCTTCTTAATGCTGGCTTTCAGTGAGGGGGTTTGTTGCAATACTTTGTACAAACCTTCCCCTACTACACCAAAACCAAATAAACCAATTGTGAGTGACTTGTGTGCGTCCATATGTATAATTTGAAATTGTGTTTACTTTTTTGTTTAATATGGCTATACTTTCCTTTTCCTTTAACAGGGAACTGCTTCATTAGCAGTGGTTTTAACAAGGGTATTGGTTTTTTCCAATGCCTGTTGCAGGTCTTGCAGCAGGTCGCCGGCATCTTCCAATCCAATACTTAAGCGTATCAGGCTGTCGGTAACACCAGCGGCCTGGCGTTTTTCGGCCGGAATGGTTTTATGCGTCATGCTGGCAGGATGGCTCACCAGGCTTTTGATACCACCCAGGCTTTCCGCCAGTTTAAATAAACGGGTGCTGGTAACAAATGCAGTAGCGGCTTCTGCATTATCCTGTTTAAGTGAGAAAGAAACGATACCGCCAAACCCTTTGCTTTGTTTTTTTGCAATGGCATGGTTGGGATGGTCTTTCAACCCGGGATAATATACTTTATCTACAGCCGGATGTTGTAGCAGAAATTCAGCTACTTCCTGGGCGCTGCGGCAGTGTTGCTGCACACGCAGGTGCAAGGTTTCAATTCCGCGGATCACCAGCCAGCTATCGAAGGGGGCCAGAATAGCGCCACAGGCGTTTTGATAGAACTTCAATTTATTACCCAGCTCTTTTTCTTTGGTTACTACCAGGCCGGCTATAAGATCGCTATGGCCGCCGAGGTACTTGGTAGCGGAATGCACTACAATATCAGCTCCCAGTAAAAGAGGTTGTTGTAATGCGGGTGAAGCAAAAGTGTTATCCACGCAAAGTAAACAGTGGTTGGCTTTGGCGATCTGCGCAATAGCTTCAATATCGCTGATCTTTAAAGTAGGGTTGGTGGGTGTTTCCAGCCAAATGAGTTTGGTGTTGGGAGTAATGGCGTTGAACACTTTTTCCGGATCGGTAGTGTCAACAAAATTGATGGTAACCCCGAACTGCTGATATACCTGGGTAAATAACCGGTAGGCACCACCGTAAATATCATCTACGGCAACGATCTCATCGCCGGGGCGTAACAGTTTGGCGACGGCATCAATGGCGGCCAGTCCGCTGGAGAAAGCAATACCAACCTGTCCGCCTTCAAGTTGAGCGATCAGGTCTTCCAACGTGGCCCGCGTGGGGTTGTTGGTGCGTGAATAATCGTAGCCTTTGTTAACACCAGGCGCCTCCTGTACAAAGGTGGATGTTTGATAAATAGGTACAGATACGGCGCCGGTCAGTGGATCAACAGGGATGCTGTGAATGAGTTGTGTTGTCGCTTGCATGATAAACATTTTTTTGCTGCAGTTGTACCATGTACATGACATGGATTGCAGCGTTTGATTAATTTGTTTAGACAGTTGTTCGCGGCAGCACTTATCAAGAGGAGTTCTTACAGGAGGAGATGATTTATTGTATTCCTATTCGAACCCTGAGCAGAGTCGAAGGGGCATACATAGGTACAATAAAAAAGCTCTTCCGTAAGTCAGAAGAGCTTTCAATATGTTGAATATCAGTATTGTAGAAGCTTGTATCTGACTTATCTGTCCCGCCTTCCGCGGGATGGAGTTGGCACCTTACAGCGGTTTTTTCAAACCAGCATGCAGGTTGTCAAGGCTTCATAGGGCCATTTCCCTCAGCCTTTCTTGATAAGCGATGTATAAAGAACTGGTGCAAAGATAATGACGGGATTCAAATTGTCAAATTTCTTTTTAAAGCACGCTTTAGAACAATTAAAAAAGCTGCCCCGTGATGAGACAGCTTTTTATATAAGATCATTATGTACAAATTAATTAAAGCGATAGCCGACAGAAACACCAAAGCCGGTGTTTTTGACTTTTGATCTGGAGGAACCTTCAACTTTTGTAGCAATACTGCTCATGCCCAATTGTGCATTGAGCTGGAATGAGACTTTATTACTGAGTTCATATCCTGCCAAAAAGTTTAGACCCAAATCCATGCGTCTTACATATATGTCTCTTGAAGCT
>NZ_JBJMLX010000533.1:0-10862 GCF_045805085.1 Niastella sp. | reverse complement strand
TCAAGAGTGATTTCTTTGATCAAAAAGTCACCTATACTTATAACAAAGAACTTGACAAATTAAAAGGTCGGGTACTGGCGCCTAAAAAACTGGAAGAGGCTAATAGGTTGCTCAAAAACCTTAAAACACCACTGCCTAAGTAAAGCAAAAAATTTGCAACCTTTCACTTCCCTTCTCTCTGCGATACTTTAAGTATCTTATAAACACAGTCCAACAAAAAAATAGTAAATTGCTTGAAATTGATTCCATGTCGAAATCAAATAATACGAAGAATAGTAGCAATACTAGTAGTAGTAATTCGCAAACGAATAATTCAACAAATACAACTTCAAGGTTACCAGGGGTAAATAATAACAATGTAATTCAATCATCTCCCGACCTGGTAAAGGAAAATTCTTACAATATAAAAAAGAAATAATTAAAACTATTTAATAGAGATGCCGAGACTGGCATAACTAAAAAATAAGCGCAGTTAAAGAAAAACGGTCAAAGGAAACCACTCCTTTGACCGTTCTTTTATTTTGTCAACATTTCAACCTTTCGCCTGGTAACCCTTCTTCATTTTGGAAAATTAGGATCGGCTTTTACTTCCATGATCTGTTGGGTATGCCGGTTGCTATGCGCTGCAATGAACAATATTGTCTGATAACTGTCAATAGAACCAAAAGGCAACGTTGCTACATGATTGCGCAGATCGTCATTGGTAGATTTTACATATTCGATCAGTTTGTCCCGGTTTTTCATAAAAGATTCCAGCGCCTCTTTGGTATCTTTTAAAGGTATGTTTTCAGGCATCAGGTTTTCAGTGGTCTTTACTTTGTTTGTCCGGTCTTCAATCCGTTGCACTACCTGTTCATCGTTTAGCTTGATCTCGCTACGTTTGTCTGGGTTGGCATTATTTTTCATGACACTATCCATCATCTGCCGTAACACTTCTTCACTCTTGGCAATATGCTTTACACATTCTTCAACACTCCACCGGTCGGGTGCGGGTTTAAACGTCAACTGAGCCGGGGTTAAACCTTTTACCTGCTCAATAACACCATTCTCGGTGTCTTTTAAAAATTTGGCAGCATAACTCCTTTCTTTCTTGCTGATGGTGTTATCTGCAATCAAAAAGGAAAGCATCAGGAAGGTAGATGCCAGCAAAAACATTTTTTTCATATACAATCGTTTTATGGGTGAACAATACCTGGTACCGGCTAACTGTTTTAATAGAGGGGATACTTTCAGCAGGCTTCAAAATTAAGAAAAATTATAATAAGTGCCCATTGTTTTGAAAACCGTACAGAACAACGCAACCGGTTCCTTAACTTATATTGACAATTTTGTATCGGCCATTAGCCTGGTAGAACAACCGAAATGAAAGAATTGATTAATATAACGACATTTAGTGTTAGTGATACAATTTAAGCATGTACATTTTCACACGTGCTAATTAGTTACATTTGTATTGACCTGCTATATGAATTACAAGGTTTTTGACGATGCGATACTTCTAAAACTTCTCAAAGCCGGTGATGGATCTGCTTTGGAGGAAATTTATGTGCGCTATAGTGAAATGGTGTTTCTCGCAGCACTAAAAAAAGTAAAATCAAAACCAGTAGCCGAAGAACTGGTGCAAAATATTTTTATCAGTTTATGGGTAAAACGGGAAACAGCCCAGATCCAACAGCTACCCGCCTATTTGCAATCGGCCATCCGTTACCAGGTTATCGATTATATTCGCTCCCAACTCATTCGTGAAAAGTATTACCAATCGGCCTCCGCGCAAATGAATGTACAGGAAAATCTTTCTGAATCAAGGTTGCTGTTGCATGAATTATCTATTGCTATTGATAATACCATAAAAAAACTGCCACAGAAAACACAGGAGATCTTCCGGTTAAGCCGTTATGAAAAACGTTCTGTCAAAGAGATCGCCCAATACATGAATCTTTCTGAAAAAGCCGTTGAATACCATGTAACGCAATCACTTAAGTTTATGCGTTTGCATTTGAAAGACTTCATTATTGTAGAACTTTTCCTGTTTCTACTTTGATGGAACCTGAAAACCGATCTGATTCCTTTTTAATTCCGCTGTTTTTCATTCCAAATTTTTAATTTCTTTTAGGGGTTTCTCCCGCACGTCCGACTTATTATTAACTCTGCTCATAGAGCAATACCAAACAAAACTACATGAATCGAAAGGCCTTTTATCATTTGCTGAAACGGTATGTAGAAAACGATTGCACTGAGGAAGAAAGAAAGCTGGTTGAACATTGGTATGAATTATTGGGTGATGAGGAAGGAATTGACCCTGCCCTGCCACCCGGTGAAATAAAAGAAACCCTGGAACGCCTTTGGCCCATAATTCATCAACAAACCCTGCTTACAGAAAGCAGGGAACAGGTAGCACCACCGGCGAAGCTTATACCAGTGTGGCTACGCTGGGTGAGCGCCGCTGTGATTACGGGGAGTCTGCTTACAGCGGCCTGGTGGTACCTGGTTGCTAAAAAGTCTGATACCGCCATGCAGCAAAAAGAAATTGCCGGGCTGCACCAGGTTCAGAATGATAAGATCATTACCGATACAGTGCATTTACCCGATGGCTCTCTGGTAATACTGGAACCGAAAGCCATTGTGCGCTACCGCGACCGTTTTGAAGGTCCTAAACGGGAAGTATACCTGGAGGGGAATGCTTTTTTTAAAGTGACCCGTAACCCCAAATCGCCCTTCTATGTATACAGTAAAAATATTGTGACCCAGGTGTTGGGCACCAGTTTTTTTGTAAAAACAAACCCGCAAACAAAGAATGTGGAAGTGTCTGTGCAAACGGGTAAGGTTGCGGTGTATGAAGCCGGCCGGGAAACCGTGCAGGAAAGAAAGAATGAAGAATCGAGCGGGGTGATATTAAAACCCAATCAAAAGGTGATCTACAGCACCAACGATCACCATTTCAGAACAACCCTGGTGGAAATACCATTGCCGGTAATAGCCAATAAGAACGCCGAAGAAAAAATAACGGAACTGAATTTTGTTTTTGATGAAGCGCCCATTGCCCGCGTATTGAATTACCTGGAGCAGGCTTATCATATTGAAATGGTGATGGAAAATGAAAGCCTGGCGAAATGTCTTTTTACAGGTGATATTAAAGGACAAAATCTGTACGACCAACTGGAGATCATTTGTGAATCGGTGGCCGCCACCTATGAGATCCGCGGCACCCGCATTCTCATCAAAGGCTCTGGTTGTGATTAATCAGCAAGTTATTAGCATCATTATAATACCCAACCATTTTCAAACATCCAAAACGATTGTATCATGAGAATAAAAACTTACATCACATAGCCCCTCACCCGGACATTATCATTCATACATACTGACGAATGATCGATAAGGTCGTTGATCTCCATTGCAAAAAGGGGAAACGGATCCCTATTGACCATTCACGATTGACCACTTACCATTGACCATTTACATCAATCTTATTTATGAAACATCAACGATTGGTTACAATCATTTCTATTGCCGTGAGGGTAGGTTTTATTCAGGCCCTCCTCGTTGTTTACCTCGGTTCTTATGCGTATTATAACAATGCAGAAGCACAGGGCGTCCTTGACAAAATAGTATCGGTATCTGTTGAAAAAGGACAATTAAAAGATGTCTTCAACCTGCTGCAAAATCAAACCGGCGCGCGTATTGTGTACAGTTCAAAAACCATAGAAGCCGGCCGCAAGGTTTCTATTAAAGCCAGTCAGAAAAAGCTGGGCGAAGTATTGGCTGAACTGCTCTCGCCATTTGGGATCACCTTTAAATTAATTAAGGACCGGATCATTTTATTCAAAGCAGAACCGAATACGTTTAACTATACACCCAACACCAATGAATTAGCGGTTCAGCTATCAGCTGTAACCATCCAGGAAATTAAAGGCCAGGTAACAGATGATAAAGGCAATCCCCTGCCAGGAGTAAGCATTGTGGTGAAAGGCACTGCTACCGGAACTAATACAGATGCGAATGGCAGTTTTACCATTACCGTTCCGGAAGGTAAAACGATACTGGTGGTGTCATCTGTAGGTTTTCAAACCCAGGAGGTAAATATTGCCGGAAAAACATCGCTGGCCATTGTTATGGCAGCTGGCGCTTCCGGTCAATTAAGTGACATTGTAGTGGTTGGTTATGGCACCCAAAAGAAAGTAACCGTAACAGGCGCTGTAGCCCAGGTAAAGGGCACAGAACTGGCGAAATCGCCTTCCGTGAATTTATCCAACGCACTGGCGGGCCGGTTACCAGGTGTTACTGCCATACAATCGAGCGGTGAGCCCGGGTACGATGGTTCTACCATCCGCATTCGTGGTTCCAATACGCCTAATAACAGCGGCGCCCTCATTGTTATTGATGGCGTGCCCGACAGGGCTGGCGGGTTGGAACGTTTGAATCCGCAAGACATAGAAAGTATGTCGGTGCTGAAAGATGCAGCAGCAGCCATTTATGGTTCGCGCGCTGCTAACGGCGTTATACTCATTACTACCAAACGCGGCAAAACCGGTAAGCCGCAATTGTCGTATGCCTTCAATCAGGGCTGGGCCCAGCCTACCCGCATTCCGGAGATGTCTGATGCAGTAGAATATGCCACCATCATTAACGAGCTTACGTTATTCGATGGTTTGCCGGCTGACCAATGGACTGCAGGCTGGAATGCTTTTAACCAAAATGGCACCTATACCCGTACTGATAATGGCGTGAAAGTAGATGCTATTTATTCACCCACCGACATTACAAAATTCAAAGATGGTTCTGATCCCTGGGGACACCCTAATACGGATTGGTACGGAACCACACTTAAGAAATGGTCCCAGCAATCGAGCCATAACGTGCAAATGTCTGGTGGTTCTGATAATGTAAAATACCTGGCCTCCCTGGGTTATGAAAACCAGGATGGGTATTATAAAAATTCTGCAACCGGGTATAAGCAATACGATATGCGCCTGAATGTTGATGCCAAAGTGAATAAATACTTAACCACCAATCTTGGTTTAACGGCCCGGGAAGAATATCGCTTTTTCCCAACGGTTGGCGCACAACCCATATTTCGGATGTTGATGCGCGGTAAACCCACCGAGCAGGAAGTATGGCCCAATGGATTGCCCGGGCCTGATATAGAAAACGGTCAAAACCCGATCGTGATCACTACCAACCAAACTGGTTACGATAAAGACCGGCGTGATTATTTTCAAACCAACGGAAGAATTGACCTGCAGGTGCCATTTGTAGAAGGGTTGAAAATATCCGGTTTTGCCGCCCTCGATAAATATTTCAAGCGAACCAAACGATGGGAAACTCCCTGGTACCTGTATTTCTGGGATAAAGTGAGTTACGAATCCGACGGCGTTACACCGAAGTTGACCAAATCGGTGCGTTCAACTTTTAATGATCCCCGCCTTACTGAATCGCAGGAAGACCAGCTGAACATCAACCTGAGTGGTTTTATCAGTTACGATAAAACAGTCGGGCCTCATACGGTGAATGTAATGGCGGCTGTTACCCGCGAAACTATCAATAACCAAACCTTCAATGCATTTCGCCGTAATTATATCTCTACAGCGCTTGACCAGTTGTTTGCCGGCGGCGATGCCCAGAAAGATAATACGGGCAGTGCCTACGATCGGGCGCGGTTAAGTTATTTTGGCCGGGTAAATTATAACTACCAGGAAAAATACATGGCCGAGTTCCTGTGGCGCTATGATGGTTCTTATATGTTCCCCGAAAACGATCGTTTCGGTTTCTTCCCGGGCATTCTGCTCGGCTGGCGTTTGTCTGAAGAAAAATTCTTTAAACCGGTAACCTTCATCAACAATTTAAAACTACGTGCTTCCTGGGGACAAATGGGGAACGACAACATTCTTTTTAATAATGTGTTGCAGGAGTATCGGTATTTATCAACCTATGGATTCAATTCTTACATCGTAGGTGGGAATGTGGTAAAAACGCTTACAGAGACCGGCGTGCCCAATCCGGGTTACACCTGGGAAGTGGCCAACAATTCAAACGTGGGACTGGAAGGTTCTGCATTAAACAGCCGGCTTACCTTTGAATTTGATGTGTTCAATAATATCCGCACAAAAATATTGATGCAGAACTCTGCTGTAGTGCCTGCCTCCGCCGGCATTACCCTGCCACCCGAAAACCTGGGCAAAGTACGGAACAAAGGTTTTGAATTTACTGTAGGGTATAATGACAACTTCGGCGATCTTCGTTTTGGGGTAAGCGTAAATGGCGGCTATGCAAAAAATAAAGTGATCAACCTGCCGGAAACCCCTGGCTTAAAACCCTATCAATATTCAAAGGGACATACCTTCGGCACCGATGGCGCTGCCTTCCTGGTGTATGAATACGATGGCGTGTTTGTTGACCAGGACGATATCAACAAGAATACGATTGATTATAGCGCGGCTACGAATAAATTATTGCCCGGTGACATGAAAATAAGGGACGTAAGCGGCGACGGTAAAATAGATGCAGATGACCGCGTGCGGTTGGAGAAAAACCGCGATCCCTGGTTTACCGGTGGCGTAAACTTTAACCTGCAATACAAAGATTTTGACTGCAGCATTTTATTTCAGGGCGCCACTGGTGGTTTGTTGTTCTTTGGTACCGAATCGGGCACCATTGGTAACTTCCTTCAATACTCTTACGATCATCGCTGGACGGTAGAACATCCCAGCAGCTCCGATCCCCGATTGGCCAACCGCGGTAATACCTATTTTAATGGCGGCTCTTTTGGCATCAATACGTATTGGTTAAGGAGCAGCAATTACCTGCGGTTAAAGAATATAGAATTCGGCTACAACCTGCCTGCCAAAATTGGTCAGCAGGCAGGCGTAAGCAATCTTCGATTATATGTAAGTGGTATTAACCTGGTTACGCTGGATAAAATGAAGATCTATGATCCCGAATCAACCAGCGGCAATGGACAGTATTATCCACAATCAAGGATCCTGAATGTGGGCGCCAGAATATCATTCTAACAATAAAAAAATTAGTAGATGAAAAAGATACTGTTTTGTGTTCTGCTCCTGGTGATCGCGGGAGCCTGCAAACGAGATTTCCTAAATACCAAACCACTCGATAAAGTACAATCAACAGATACCTGGAAAGATGGGGCGCTGGCGGAAGCATTTGTAACCGGGATCTATTCCGGTCTGGGACAAGGCGGTTTTGATGAACAAATGCTGGCGGCGCTTTCTGATGAAGCTGTTTTTACCCATCCGGGACGGGGTATTAATATCGTAAACGAAGGCACCTTAAACCCCTCTAACATCGGCTGGGTGAATGTGAATTATCGCTGGGGCAAAGATGGCAGCAATACGGATATGTATGCCATGATAAGACAGGCCAACCTGGCGCTGGAGAATTTGCGCACAGCTACGTTTGACGATAAAGCACTCAATGACCGGCTACAGGGCGAATCGCATTTTATGCGGGCCTTTTATTATCATCAGTTGATCCGTTATTACGGCGGTGTGCCTATTGTGGACAGGTCTTATGGCCTTAAAGAAGATTATACCGTAACCCGAAATACCTGGGAAGAATGCGTGAATTTTGTACTTAAGGAATGTGACAGCGCCATTTTATTATTGAAAGGAAAAACATTGTCAGCAGGAAGAGCCACCGATCTGGCCGCAATGGCATTGAAAGCACGCGTATTGCTATACGCAGCCAGCGATCTGCACGATATGCCCACTGCCAAATCAAGATCAGCCTTGATCAGCGGTTATGCGCATCCGGAATTTCTGGGTTATTTGAGTGGTGACCGCATAGCCAGGTGGACAGCCGCCAAAAGCGCCGCTAAAGCCCTGATGGATGCAGCTCCCTTAAGAGGATATAAATTAAACCTAACAGCCCCGGCATCAGCTGCTGATGGCAAAAAGAATTACGTTTCCCTGGCCATGGGGGGCGGCAGCAAAGGACCGGATGTAGATAAAACCGCTGAAAGCGAGATCCTGTTTGGCCGTTACTGGACGATCAATAAGGATGAATACGCCGGCATGTATGTTGGCCTGGCCAATGGACCGAATGGATATCATAACTGGGCCGGTAATACGCCGGTACAGGAGCTGGTTGATGATTATGAAATGATGGATGGCACCAAATTCAGCTGGAGCAACCCTGCGCAAAAAGCGCAACCATACGTCAATCGCGATCCCCGTTTTTATGCCTCCATCCTGTATGATGGCGCCGACTGGAAACCGCGTGATAAGATCTCGGGCAATGTTGACCCTGCCAACCAGATACAAACCGGTAAGTACGATCAGGGCGGGGGCGTGTTTTTGCCCGGCCTCGATACCCGCTCCAGTTCTATTGAAAACTGGAATGGCAGCTGGACGGGGTACTATGTTCGCAAGTTTACTGATCCCGATCCCGATCTGGTGGACAATACCACCCGCCAAACCATACCCTGGCCTTTCTTCCGGTATACCGAAGTGGTCATGAATTATATTGAAGCCTGTATAGAGCTGGGCGAAGACAATGAAGCAAGAACCTGGTTAAATAAGATCCGTTACCGGGCAGGTATGCCGGCAATTACTGAAACCGGGGCGGCATTGAAACAACGGTATCGTAATGAACGAAGGGTTGAACTGGCCTATGAGGATCAGCGTTATCATGATTGCCGCCGTTGGATGATTGCCCCTGCCACCCTGGGCAGAAAGCTGGTATATATTGATGTGGTAGGCACCCTGAAAGCAGGCGCTACCCCCTCATCGCCTTACAAACACGATGAAACAAGATACAATTACACTTACACCCCGTTGGAAGTGAATTCGCAGGAAGACAGGAAATGGGATGATAAAATGTATTACCGGCCAATAGCCCAGGATGAAATGAATACCAATCTAAAGCTAATACAGAATCCTGGTTATAATTAACGGACTCTTTAATTCTTAACAATATAAAGTAGGAAGTAAGAAGTATGAAGAACCCTGTATTTCTTACCTCCTACTTCTTATTTCAGTTATTATAAATTCATGAGTAGTAAAATACCAGGGATAATCATTATAGCATTCGTTTTTGCCGCCTGTACCCAAAAAAATGAGTCTCAACCGGCAGCCCACCCTTTATTCACCCTGCTACCAGCTGACAGCACCCAGGTTACATTCAGTAATACTTTAACAGAAGGGCTAAACACCAACGTGTTGATGTACGAATATTTCTATAACGGTGGCGGGGTGGCTACCGGTGATGTGAATGGGGATGGACTGGCAGATATCTATTTCACGGCCAATATGGGTAATAACCAGCTTTATCTTAATAAAGGGGCGATGCGTTTTGAGGATATTACTTTGGCGGCTGGCGTTGGGGGCAGGTCCGGCCCATGGAAAACCGGTGTTACCATGGCTGATGTAAATGGCGATGGGTTGCTTGATATTTACCTGTGTTATTCCGGCAAACTGCGTGGCGAAAAAAGGGTCAATCAACTGTTCATCAATACCGGGAATGACAAGCAGGGTTACCCGCATTTCAGTGAACAGGCGCAGCAATACGGTTTGGCCGATTCAGGCTATAGCACCCAGGCTTATTTTTTTGATGCCGATCGCGATGGGGATCTCGATTGTTTTTTGTTGAACCATAATCCCAATTCATTACCCGTACTGGATGAAGCCAGTACCGCCGCCATCCTGAAAAAAGAAGACCCGGCCATTGGGGTTAGATTGTTACGAAACGACAAAAACTACTTTACCGATATAACCCATAAAGCCGGGATTAGCAGTTCTTCTTTAACGTATGGTTTAAGTGCTGGTATCGCAGACATCAATGGGGATGGCTGGCCCGATATCTACATTTCGAACGATTATGCGGTGCCTGATTATCTGTACATCAATAATCACGATGGCACGTTCACCGATCAATTGCAAACCTGCCTGGGACACAGCAGCCAGTTCTCTATGGGCAACGACATTGCCGACATCAACAACGATGCGCTGCCTGATATTTATACCCTGGATATGCTGCCCGAAGACAATCACCGGCAGAAATTATTGTTTGCACCTGATAATTATGAAAAGTTCGAGCTGAACCTGCGATCTGGTTTTTACTATCAGTACATGCGAAATATGTTGCAGTTGAATATTGGACGCCCCCTCCCGACCTCCCCCAACGGGGGAGGAGTTTGCTGCCCCTCTATTGGAGGGGGATGGGGGGAGGCTTTCAGCGAGATCGGTCAACTGGCAGGCGTATCCAATACCGACTGGAGCTGGGCGCCCCTGCTGGCAGACTACAACAATGATGGCTGGAAGGACCTGATGGTGACCAACGGTTATCTGCGCGATTATACCAATCTCGACTTTATAAAATACATGAACGATTATGTGCAAAGCAAAGGCCGCCTGCAGCGCGAAGATGTGTTACAACTCGTACATCAAATACCCTCTTCCAATGTGGTCAATTACCTGTTTGCCAATAATAAAAACTGTACCTTCTCCAATGTATCCGCCCAATGGGGTTTCAACAGTCCATCAAATAGCAATGGGGCCGCTTATGCCGATCTTGACAATGATGGCGATCTTGATCTGGTGATCAACAATATCAATCAACCGGCTTTTATTTATCGCAATGAAGCCCGTCAGCAAAATGGCGCGCATTATTTACAGGTTCAGTTGCATGGGTTGCCTGGCAATACACAAGGTATTGGGGCGAAAGTTTTTCTATACACCAAAGGCAGCCAGCAATACCTGGAACAAATGCCTACACGGGGATACCTGTCAACCGTTTCTTCCACCCTGCATTTCGGCCTGGGCGCGCAAACAACTATTGATTCTGTACAAATAATCTGGACAAGCGGGAAACAACAAGTATTAAAAGCAATTAAAGCCGATCAACTT